>DATHTS010000638.1:0-2585 GCA_035462935.1 Pyrinomonadaceae bacterium | reverse complement strand
CAATTTTAATGAATCATCCGGGTTTGGAATAATATGCGGCGAGGCGTTTGTTTCGGGAATAATCTGCGCGGGAATATCAATCGAATCCGTTTTTGGTATCCAATGTTCGGCGGTTACATTCTTCTGTTGCGCTGATTCTTTGTTTATTTCTTGCTTTTCTGGAAATTTAACTTTTGGTTCGGGTAAAATATCCGGCTTTTTAATTGATAAATCTTTTGGAGGCAACTCGATTTCATTTCCAACTAAAGCTGCCAATTACCACTGATTTACGGCAATCGTTTTATCCTGCTCGGGCTCTTCCGCCGCCTGAGCCGGTTTTTGGCTGATACCGCAGTAAGGGCAAAATGTAACAGTTTCGCCAATCTCCGAACCGCACTCCTGACAATATTTCATCGCTTAAAACTTCCTTTTCTGAAAATTTACAACAAATCTATAATTCTTCCTAATTCTCAACCCGGCATTTACATAGTATTCGACATTTCTCAATCGCAAAAAAACGCCGAATTTTTTTAGTCATTAAAGAAATTAAATCAATTTGAATAATGATTCTATGAAATGATATTTTACTTCAACAGGCATTAAATCTCTGAGAAAAAGATTTTGAGAATTTTCGGACGCTGCATTTTTTGAAAGAAGGACGGTTTCGTAACGCCGTCTTTTTTGTTTTCGGCTATGAATCCATTGGCAAATAAAATCAGACCGGTTTCGCTCGATGAGTTTGTCGGGCAGAAACATCTTGTCGGTGAGGGAAAACCGCTTCGTATTGCGGTCGAGCAAGGGCATCTGTTTTCATTTGCGCTCTGGGGTCCGCCGGGTGTTGGGAAAACTACTTTGGCGCGGATTTACGCCAATGCGCTGAATGCCGATTTTTACGAGCTTTCCGCCGTTTCTGCCGGGAAGGATGATATTCGGAAGATTGTTCAAAAACCGATTGAGGATAATCGCCCGCGGGTTTTGTTTCTCGATGAAATTCATCGTTTTAATAAAGCGCAGCAGGATTTTCTTTTGCCGTTTGTAGAAAACGGCGAGCTTTATTTGATTGGCGCGACGACGGAAAATCCTAGTTTTGAAATTATCCCGGCTTTGCTTTCGCGGATGCGTGTGTTTGTTTTAAATGAGCTTTCCGAGGAGGAAATGACACAGATTATCGAGCGAACCGGATTTGAATTGGACAAGGATGCTAAAGACTGGCTGATCGCAATGGCGAACGGCGACGCCCGGCAGGCGCTTAATATGCTGGAAAATACTTCGCGGCTTTATGAAGAAATCACGGTCGAGACGCTCAAAAACACGCTGCAATCGAAATTCCTGCGCTACGACAAACAGGGCGAAGAGCATTACAATCTGATCAGCGCCTTTATCAAATCAATGCGGGCGAGCCAGCCGGATGCGGCGATTTATTATCTGGCGCGAATGATTGACGGGGGCGAAGACCCGAAATTTATCGCCCGGCGGATGGTGATTTTCGCTTCAGAAGACATCGGAATTGCCAACCCGACGGCGATTGTCGTGGCAAATGCGGTTTTTCGCGCGGTGGAAACAATCGGTTTGCCCGAATGCGGAATAAATCTGGCGCACGGCGTCGCTTATCTTTCACAGTGTAAAAAGGACAAAAGCGCATATAACGCTTATATGGAAGCGCTCGATGACGCGAAAAAATACGGGAATCTGCCCGTTCCATTGAAAGTCCGAAACGCGCCGACCAAATTGATGAAGGATTTGGGCTACGGCGAAGGATACGAGCGCTACGCGAGCGAAGATTTGCTGCCAAAAAAATTAAAAGGCAAAAAGTATTTGAAACCGAAAGAATAAAAACTTATGAAATTTCCCAGAGCAAGCGGGATTCTTCTGCACCCGACATCTTTGCCCGGACAATTCGGAATTGGCGATTTCGGCGCGGAAGCCTTTGAATTCGTTGATTTTTTAGCCGGTGCGAAACAAACCCACTGGCAAATTCTGCCGCTTAATCCGACGGGTTACGGCGATTCGCCTTATCAATGTTTTTCGGTCTTTGCGGGAAATACGCTGCTTATTTCGCCGGGAGAATTACTCGAAGACGGATTGCTTTCAAAACAGGATTTGGAAGAAAAGCCTGATTTTACCGGTGATAAAGTTGATTACGGAAGGGTTTTTGATTGGAAGGAAAAGATTTTAGCCGCGGCATTTCAGAACTTTTCCGAAAAGCCGGAACCAAACTTTCAGCGAGAATTTGAAGTTTTTCAGCAGCACAACTGGTTTTGGCTGGATGATTACGCGCTTTACCGCGCATTGAGAAAAAACAGAAACCAAAAATCGTGGCTCGAATGGGAAGAGTCTCTGCGTTTTCGTGATGAAACTGCTTTGCAAAATGCGCGGCAGGAATTTTCGGAAGAGATAATGGCGCAGAAATTTTACCAATTTCTATTTTTCCGCCAATGGTTTGCTCTTAAAAATTATGCGGGTGAGAAGGGAATAAAATTTATCGGCGACGTTCCGATTTTTGTTTCCTTCGATTCGGCGGATGTTTGGTGCAATCAAACGAAATTTAAGTTAAATGAAGACGGCTCGCCGCGCGTTGTTGCCGGAGTTCCGCCGGATTATTTCAG
>DATHTS010000637.1:0-1940 GCA_035462935.1 Pyrinomonadaceae bacterium | reverse complement strand
GGCATTGATTATACAGGCGTCGAATGGAGCGCCGACGGCGAAAAATTCGGACTGAAAATTGTTCATCGCCCTGCGCCCGGCAACTGTAGCTTTCGTAATCGCAAACAAGCCGCTGTCTTCCGTTTCTTCGCCGATAAAAGTATCGCGCTTATGCGTGATTAAACGCTGCCCGTAATCCAGAATCCGCAGTTCTTCCAGAGGATTCAGCCCGATATGGCTGTCCGTCCCGATGCTCCAATTTCCGCCGAATAACTGAAATTCGCGCAAAGGAAAAATGCCGTCGCCCAAATTGCCCTCCGTGCTCGGACACAAAACGACGTTTGCCTGAGATTTCGCTAATCTTTCGGTTTCGTTCTCGGTCAGATGTGTGGCGTGAACCAGATGAAATCTTTCGTTTAACTCGATATTTTCCAGCAGCCATTCGACCGGTCTTTTTCCCAAAAATGCGAGCGAATCTTCGACCTCTTTCAACTGCTCGGAAACGTGAATGTGAAAAGGAACGTCCTGCGGCGCGTCCTTCGCGGTTCTCAAAATATCCTGTGAGTCAACGCCGCGCATCGAATGAATCCCGACGGCGATATTCGCGCCTTCATATTTTTTACAAACCTGCTCGGAAGTCTCGAAAAGCCTTAAATAATCTTCAAAAGTCGGCGAAATAAATCTCCGCTGCCTGTCATTGGCGGGAAGACCGAAACCGCCTTTTTGGTAAAAAATCGGAATTAAAGTGATCTTTATTCCCGCTTCCTTCGCTGCTTCCACCAAAGCCTCGCCCATCGCGGCTAAATTCCGATAAGACTCGCCGTTTTTATCGTGATGCACGTAATGAAATTCCGCCACATTTGTAAAACCGTGCCTGAGCAGTTCGGCATAAAGCATTGCGGCGATGGTTTTCATTTGTTCGGGATCGAGATTAAGCGCCAGCGAATACATCGCCTCGCGCCAAGACCAGAAATCGTCCGCCGTTTGCGAAGCGGAATGCCGCTCAGCCAAGCCAGCCATCGCGTATTGAAAGGCGTGCGAGTGAGCGTTTTGAAAACCGGGCAGAGCGTAGCCGTCAATGTAAACGGAATCAGGATTTTCCTCTTGAGTTATGGAAACGATTTTGCCGGATTCATCAATAGAAACCGTCGCGTTTTCGAGCCAGCCTCGATTTTGCAGCAATGCTTTGAAGCGATAGGATTTCATTTCGTTAAATGCGAGATTAACCATTCAAAAACCGGGCGCAGAACTTTTCTCATCTCCTCAGCTCTTTCCTCGTTAAAAGTCAATTCATCGTCGTCCATATAATGAATTTTACACATCTCCAACTGCAAAGCGTGAACGTTTTCTTCAGGTTTCCCGAAAAATCTCGTAATATACCCGCCCTTAAACGGCGTGTTGTGATTTACCTGGTATTTTCCCGCTTTAAGCGCGTTCAAAGCAATCTTGATAATCTCCCGACTGGCGGATTTTTCATCATTATCGCCCAAAATCAAATCGGGAAAAGGCTCTGCTCTAATCGTTGGAACAAGCGTGCGAATCGAATGCGCATCCCACAAAAGAACCTGTCCGAATTCCTTTTTTCTTTCTTCTATAAGATTTCTAATTTTTTGATAGTATGGATGATAATAATTTTCTAATCTTCTCCCGGTTTCCTTTTCATCCGGGATAAATTTTTTCTCGACATAAATTTCATTGCCGAGAAAATCGGTCGAAGGCGTAAGCCCGGTAATAATTCTGCCGTCATTGTAAAGAGCTTTGCTTTCGGGATCGCGGTTCAAATCAATCACCCAGCGGCTGTATTTGGCGTGGATGACGGTGATTCCCAAATCAGGCGTGAAATTATACAAATTATGCACAAACCAATCGGTATCATCCGGCTGTGCAATCATTTCAGGATGATATTGATTCTTCAATTCTTCCGGGAAATCTACGCCGGAGTGCGGAACGCTTAAAATAAC
>DATHTS010000636.1:0-5752 GCA_035462935.1 Pyrinomonadaceae bacterium | reverse complement strand
GAAGGGCGTGAAATCAGGGTTTGGTATGCGAGCGGCGGCGGAGCGCAGGGCAATGTTTCGGCGGACACTCTGACCGTTTTGAAAACGCAGATTGCCGGAGTAACGGTAACGAATCCGACGGCGGCGACGGGCGGACGCGATACGGAAACTTTGCAAAATGCGCTTATCCGCGGTCCGCAGGAGCTTCGTTCGCTGCAGCGGGCAATTACCGCTTCCGATTTCGAGCTGCTCGCGCTTCACATCTCCGGCATCGTTGCCCGCGCCAAAGCCTTTACTAAAGCAATGCTTTGGCGACACGCCCAACCCGGCACAATCGAGGTTTTGCTTGTTCCGAACGTTCCCGAAGAACAGCGCCCGAACGGCGCGGTAACGCTGGAAGCTCTGAAGGCTCAGGAAACCGACGAAGCGCGGCAAGTGATTCGCCGCGCGCTGGATGAACGCCGTCCGCTCGGCACGGTTTGCCTCGTCAATTGGGTGCGTTATAAAAAGGTCGGAGTTTCGGCGCGAGCCGTTATCCATCGCGGCGCCGATGCCGAATCTGTCAAATCTCGCGTTCTTAAACGAATCAACCAAGTTATAAATCCACTGCCCTCGGATTTGCCGTCAAGAGGTTGGGAATTCGGCGAGCCGCTGCGGGCTTCGCATATTTACGACATTCTGCTGGCGGAACGCGACGTTTCATATATCGAAAATGTAAGTCTGCATCTGGACGAAGTTCCCGAAAGCGACATTACATCCGTCACGGCAGATTTTTTTCAGCCGAACACCTGGTATTCGTCAACCGGCGCGAGGCTGTTTCGCACGATAGATGACGGCGAGGGTTGGGAACTGCTCAATGTTTTTGCCGACGAACAAATCGAATTTATCCGCACCAACAAAATCAAAGCGGGAATGCTGGCGGTAATTACGCGGCTCAAGGATGGCGGTTCGCGGCTTTATATTTCGGCGGATTGCGGCGAAACGTGGCGCGAGCTGGCGCGGACGGATTTTATAATTAATGATTTAACCTGGACTTGGCGAAACAATGCGCCGCTTCTGATTTTGGCGACCGACGAAGGACTTTACGAGCTTTCACTGCAAGCCGGAGGAAGCCCGGTGCAAATTTTGGTTGACGCTCAAAAACCGAATTTGGGATTTTATGCCGTTACGGCTTCAATCGGAATTCGCGGAACATTTTACATTGCCGCCGCCGCCCGCAGTCAAGGCGGGATTTATCTTTCGCCGGAGGGTGGAAAATCCGAGTCTTTTGCGAATATCGGTCTGAAGGAAGAAGAAGTGCGGGTTTTGGAAATGCAGGTTGACGGTGTCCAAACATACCTTTGGGCAGGTGTAAGAGTTCTCGGAAGCGAAGCCGGAAAAGGTTGTTTTCGATGGAATCTGCAGGGCTCGGGAATGCCGAATCCTCCCTTCAATTTTCAAAGGGGCTGGGGCGGCGGAAGCTGTCGCGGAATTGCTTTCAAAGGTTCTCTGGTTTTTGCCGGAACGCATGAAAAAGGCGTATTGTGGCTTGATACTGCCAAAGGCGAAGCGGCTTCCTGGCATCAGCCGATTTTAGAATCCGGTTTGCCGATTCGAGACGAGGAGCGAATCTTTTTTCCGATTGAAACAATTGCTTCGCTTTCGGGGCAAAATTACGTTTTTGTCGGCGGACGTCGCGGCGTTTTCCGAAGCGCGGACAACGGCACGACTTATGAATCGGTTTCGCAAAAAGTCTTTAGTGATAAGGTTACTCTGCCTCCTACCTGGTTATTTTGTTCGGGCGAACACAACATTGAAGTTGTCAGCGAAAAATAGAGTAAGGGAGAGTGATCACATAAATTTTGTAATTCGATGGCAAAGATTAAGAAATATGGATGGAAGAAGGATAAATCTGTATTTGATGAACTACCCGGAGGTTGAGAATTTCGTTTTGATCCGAATATTTACCGGTAATGTCTTTGAATGAAGCAAGATGAAATAAAAAAATATCTGCCCGCCGTTTTTCAGCGCACGGCGCATAAGGAAAATCTGCTGGCGACGCTTTTAGGCGTGATGGAGATTTTGCAGGAGCCTGCGGAAACGGTTCTCGCAGACGTTGACCGATTTTTCGACGCGCGGCGCGCACCCGATGAATTTGTGCCGTTTCTTGCGCATTGGGTCAATATTGACAGGATTTTTCCGCCAAATGTGACGCTTGAATTAGATTCGCCGCTCTTGCCGAAAATCGGCTATCTGCGAGAATTGGTAGCCGACGCGATTTATCTTTCCCAATGGCGCGGCACAAAAAAAGGCTTGCTTCTTTTTTTACAAACTGCAACGGGCGCGGAAGGCTTTGAAATCGAAGAACGGGTTAAAGATAATGAAGGCGAGATAAAGCCTTTCCATTTAAAAATCCGCGCGCCGAAAGCGACTGAAGCGCTAGCCGAGCTGATCAAACGCATAATCGAATCGGAAAAGCCGGCGCATTTGACTTACGAACTCGAATTTTTCTAGAGGAGAAACCATAATGTTTAAAATAGAAACGGCAAACGATAAATTAAAAGCTGAAAAGGGAAATGCGACAACTGTTTTTACTGTAACTAATACGACTCTGCGTCCCTTGCGCGGTATTGCCAGAATCAAACCGCTGGGCAGCACGGAATCGGCGTGGTTAAAAATCGAAGGTGAAACCGAGCGCGATTTTCCCCCGGGCGAAAAACATGAGTTCAAAGTGAATTTTAGTAAGCCTCAGCCGCCAGAACCGCAGCCAGCCGGATCGTTCCAGTTTCGCTTTGACGTGGTTTCAGCGGCAAACCCGGATGAAGATTTTACGGAAGGACCAATAGTAACGGTAGAAGTTGCCGCATCCGGGGCGGCTAAAAAATTTCCATGGTGGATTTTAATAGTTGTCGGCATTTTATTGGTTGTCGGCGCTGTCGCGGCAATTCTTGTTTTCAGGAACGGCGGAGACGAGCCGCTGCCGTCGACTCCAACTCCTACAGCAACCCCGACACCGACTCCGACGCCATCACCGACACCGACGGTTACGCCAACAGCTACACCAACGCCGACCCCGACACCGAAACCGCCGCAAACGCCAACGCCGCCGCAAATGTCTAAAAAAGAATATGGTTTTGATCGTCCGGGGTTTGACTTTCATCATTTTAACACGACAAGTGTTCAGGTTTGTGAAGATGCTTGTCGGGAAAACGCACAGTGCAGGGCATATACCTTCGGAAATTATAATAACTGTTGGCTCAAGAACAAAATACCGCCGCAGAAAAAAGACCCGCTTTATACTTCCGGGACAAAGCTTTTTAAGATTCCAGGGGAAGTATGGGAAAAATAGGATAAAAATTCACAATAGTCGTTTTTATATTAATTATCATTATTTTCGCGGCGCGTTAAAGCCGAATCAACTGATTTTTTTAGGAAAAAAACCATTATGGCAAATGTTTTTGCAATTACAACCGTTACCGATAAATTAAAAGCCGAAGCAGGAAACGCGACAACTGTTTTTACCGTAACCAATACGACTTCGCGCCCCTTGCGCGGCGTCGCCAGAATCAAAGCTCTGGGCGGCACGCAGGCGGCTTGGATAAAAATCGAAGGTGAAACCGAGCGTGATTTTCCGGCAGGCGGAACACATCAATTTAGTGTTAGTTTTAATAAACCGCAACCGGCGACCGGGCAGCATCCGGCTGAATCCTATCCGTTTCGTTTTGATGCGGTTTCTTCGAGAAACCCGGATGAAGAATATACGGAAGGACCGGTTGTAACGATAGAAATACCCGAACAGAAGATTGAAGAAAAGAAGTCGTTTCCGTGGTGGATTTTAATAGTTGTCGGCATTTTATTGGTTATCGGCGCTGTCGCGGCAATTCTTGTTTTCAGGAACGGCGGAGACAAGCCGCTGCCGCCGACTCCAACTCCTACAGCAACCCCGACACTGACTCCGACGCCATCACCGACACCGGAAAAGGTTAAAGTCCCTGCGGTTAATGGCAAGACTTTTGCCGAAGCGGAAAAAGAGATTGCCCAACGAGGGTTGAAAGCGGAAAAAGTAGTAGTAAACGCGCCCGATAAAGAAGCCGACAAAGTTTTCCGGCAAAGTCCCGAGGCGGAATCGTCCGTCGAACTCGGAAACATAGTCAAATTAAGCGTTCCTGACATTTGTGATAAAGATGTAGGGCAATGTGTCTGGTTGGGACGGTATCTTTTACACAATAAAGGTGAAGCCGAGGGCAACGGTTGGTCAATTAAACCTGAAATAAAACCTGAAGGACATTTTTTGTTTGGACCTTATTTTTCATTGCAGGAGTATGGAAGAGGAAAATACAGAGCTTTTTGGGAAATAAAAGTTGAGGATAATTCAAAAGATGTAAATGTAGTAACAATTGACGTATTCACGCTTCACCCGACACCGAAATCTTATGCCATCCAAAATATAAAGGCAAATCAATTTGTATATCCGAACGCATATCAAGAATTTACGCTTGATTTTGTCGTAACCGACCCGTCGCTCAAATATGAATTTCGGGTGGCTTATTGGGGCAGCGTTAAAGTTACGGTTGGAAAGGTCGGTTTTCAAAAGATGTAAATTCAGAAGTTGAAAATGATTAAAATAGCCGCTGTCGTCTTAGAGAGTAAAAGTAAAAAAGGAATGTAAATTATGCCAAATGAATTTGATATTACTGTTGTTACCGATAGATTAAGAACCGAAACAGGAAATGCGACATTTTCATTTACGGTAAAAAATAAGACTTCCCGCCCGTTGCGCGGTATCGCCAGAATCAAACCGCAGGGCGATACTAAAGCGGCTTGGATAAAAATCGAAGGTGAAACAGAACGTGATTTTCCGGCGGGCGGAACACATAAATATAACGTAAATTTTAGTAAACCGCCGGCTGAGCCGCAGCCAGCCGAATCGTTCCAGTTTCGCTTTGACGTGGTTTCTTCTATGAACCCGGATGAAGATTTTACCGAAGGTCCGATTGTGACGGTGGAGATTCCCGAACAAAAAGTTATAACTGGAACACCTTTCAAATGGTGGATGGTAGCAGCGGCGGCGGCAGTTTTGTTAGCTGTCGGCGGCGTAATTCTTTACCTCGTTCTCCGAAACTCGACGCCCGAAGATAAAAGCGTCGAAGTGCCGGATGTAATCGGCAAGACTTTTGCCGAAGCCGTAACAGAGTTAGAGGGAAAGGGATTCACCGCGGTAGAAAAAAACGAGGTGCTAGCGGCGAATAAACCGGTGGATAGAGTTCTCCAGCAAAACCCGCCAGACGGGGCGAAAGCCTTAACATCGGATACGATTACGCTGACTGTTCCCGAAGCGACGACCGTTCCTCCGTTGAAGGGTATGTGCGCGGCAGAAGCAGTTCAGGCACTGCAAAAAAACCAGCTTGTCGTGGGCGAGCTTTCCGGGGATATGGAAAAGATTAAAAACTGTGAAAGAAGAGTCGGCACGACAGAACCGCAGGTAAATCAGCCTATTGCCAAAGGCGGCTCAGTTAAACTGAACTTTCTGTGCGATCCTAAAGTTGAAAAATGCAGAGTCGTTTCTCGACAGGAAACAATAAAAGATTTTTTGAAAGCATCTCCTTGACCTTAAGCATTTCTTAAAACAAGGAGTATGGATTCGAAGAAAATCGTAACCGTCGTTTTAATTTTAATTAATAGTTTTTGCTATCTTCGCGGCGGCGAAGTCAAACAACTGATTTTATAGAGGAAAAAACCATTATGGCGAATGTTTTTGCAATTACAACGGTTACCGATAAATTAAAAGCCGAAA
>DATHTS010000635.1:0-2747 GCA_035462935.1 Pyrinomonadaceae bacterium | reverse complement strand
CAAAACGCGAAAGTATGATGCCGGAGAGTTCGGGGCGTTCTTCATTGACTAAACCGTGCGTGGCGAGATGAATTATCTTGTAGTTGGAGAGATTTGCATTTAAAAATTGCTGACGATTTGCCGAAAAACCGGAAAATATGTCGGAATTAGAAGCGCCGACGATTTGCACGACCGCGTCGCCCTCTTCTTTTGAAGCGGTAAGACGCGGGAGCGAGTTTAAGGATTCGACAAACCGCAGACTATCTAAAGAATTTGCCGCCGGATTTTCGTTGTTTGAGGTTTTATCCGAATTAAACTCAGCCGGAAGCCGGGAATCGTCCGTTTTAAAAACCGGATCGGTGAAAACCAGCAGATTTTTGAGGTTTTCCGGCGATTTTGTTCCGCTTTCGGCAAGAAGGAGAAGCATCGAGGCGGAAGGCTCATAAACTACTTCATTTGTAAGCAAAATCGGCTCGTTTGTGTTTGAATTCGGATACGGTAAAGCCGAAACGGGAAAAAAATGGAGCTTTCCGTCGGGAACGATTATCAGGCGTTTGTCGGAAAGTTTATCGGCAAATTGCCCGAAAAGCTCGCGACTCAAAATTTGCGCTTCCTGCCGGTAAGATTTTTCGGCTTCGTTTAATCTGGCTCGATATTCTTCGATAGATTCATTTTCCAGCATTTTCCGCGAGGTAAGCAATTCCGCTAATTTCCCAATGCGATTTTCGATTTGTTCACGCGGCGGCAAAAAATATAGATTAATTTCGTTTTTGCCGATTAGCCAGAGATAGCTTTCCTCGTTCCCGAAAGAAAATTCGAGAAGAAGCGAATTCTCATCTAAAACCTTGTTTTGGAATTCGGCAGCATCAAACGGTTCGGGATTTTTTACAGCCGAGTAAACGGGACTTTTTTGTTTAAGCTCGGCTTTTATTTCTTCTAAATTATGTTCGAGTTCCTTGATCTCATTGCTGACTTTCTCGATTTCCGTCTGGTCGGCTTTTTGTGTCAAAAGGTCTGTCAGTTTGTCTGCTTTTGCGTTCAGGAGAATGCGAATTTCTTTTTCGCGTAAAAGCGTTTCGGGATTTGCGTCTTTGGTGAAATTGGCTTCGGAAAGCGCCAAGGTTTCGAGCATCGAACGCGCCCGCGATTTTTCCGCCGCTTGCACGGCTTCAATTAAATAATTAGAGTTCGGATTTTGCCGGTGCATTTTCAGCAGAAGATTAATGTATAAATCGTAGCGGTCAAAAACGTTGGAAAGATAGCTTCTCCGCAGATTGCTGTTGGCAACGTCGTAATAGACGGATTCGGTAATTTCCAGCGATTCTTTCGCTTGTTTAAAACTCGCTTCCAAATCTCCTTCCGCTTTGCTCAATAGCGCGAGATTGTATAAATTTTCAGCTGCCGGAATTATATCTTTTATTTTCCGGTTGGTTTGCAGAGCGGAATTGTAAAACTTTCGAGCAAGTTTAAAATCGCCCTTTTTTTCGTATGCTTTACCCAGACTGTTTTCCACGCGCGGGAGAACGACATCCAGACTTTTATAAACCGACAGGGCTTCCTGAAAATTGGTTATGGCTTTATCAAAATCGCCGTCGGCAAGATATAGATTGCCGAAATTCTCTTTTATAATTGCGAGGTGAAAATTGTCATTCAATTTTTTCGCCAGAACCAGCGCTTCATCGTATAACTTTTCGCCCGAAATTCGGTCATCCTTCAAATAGCTGAGTTTAGCCAGACCTATCAAAGTTGCGAGCTGCCCGTAAGGAAACTTAGCCTTTTCAAATAATTCCAAGGCTTTTCGGCGATAATTTTCACCCAAATTTAATTCGCCGTATCTTTCATAAATGGTCGCAATCCCGTTAAATAATTTAGCTTTTTCCAGCCAGTCAATGTCATCGGGAAACATCACTTCGGCTTTTCGATAAAAGTCCAAAGCATTCTGCTTTTCATCCATCAAAGTGTAAAGAAAACCGACTCCGAAATTTGCGAGAGCCTGCCCTCGTTTGTCGCCGATTTCCTCCAGAATAGCCAGCCCTTCCTTTACCTTTTGCAAGCCGTAAACGGGATTTTCTTCTCTCGCGTAGGAATATCCGATATTTAGCAAAATTTGAGCGGTTAGATTTTTATCTTCTGTTTTTTCGGCAAAGGAAAGCGCCTGTTCATAGAGTTTTATTGTCTCTTTGATATTTCCGTAAGAGGAATTATAATCGGCGGCGCTGAAAAGGGCGTTTGCCTGAGCGTAATCGGACGAGGTTGATTTGCTAAATGCGAGCGCCTGTTTATAATAACTTTCGCTTTTCTTTACGTCGCCTTTTTGGTTTGCCGCGCGGGACAAAATGCTCAAAGTTAAAACTTTTCCTTCCGTATCTTTAATTTTGTCTTCAATCTTCAAAGCATTGTTTAGAGCTTCGAAAGCCTTCTCATAATCCGAAATCAAAAGCGATAATTTAGCTGACTCGCGCAGGCAAAAAGCGGCTTTTTTGTTTTCCGCGAGCGTTTTCCAGCTTTCGGCGGCTTCCGAAAATAAAAGAACAGAACGGTGAATCGCATCGCCGCTCCATTCTTTGCTTAGCGTAACGGCTTCCGTTTCCAATTGTAAAGCGGTTTGCCGATTTAAATCTGTTGACGCAAAAAATTCCTGAATACAGGAGATAATCATCAGAAAAATCAGCAGGTATCGGAAATGAATTTGTGAATTTGAAGAAAAAAATCTCATCTTTAAGTTGTTATTTCTAGAAGCTATCTCAAAAATACAAAAGGTTAGGTTA
>DATHTS010000634.1:0-6231 GCA_035462935.1 Pyrinomonadaceae bacterium | reverse complement strand
GATGCCTTGAATGGCGACGGGAACGCCGTCTTTGTAGATCACGCAGCTGTTAATTTCCAGCGGCACGTGATGACCGTCTTTGGTCAAACAAGTCAATTCATAAACGGTCTGTTTTTCGCCGGCGAGCTTTTCCGCCATCTTTTGCCGGGCGAATTCCAGATTTTCGGGGGCGACGACCTGCGGGATTTTCATTCCCAGAACTTCCTCGCGCGAGTAGCCGAAAACGCGCTCCGTCGCCTGATTTATCGAAATATATCTTCCTTCAAGATCGTGTATGTAAATCAAATCGCTGGCGTTTTCAAATAAATTGCGATACTGCTCCTCGCTTTCAACTAAAGCCCTTTCCGCTCTTTTACGTTCGGTGATGTCCTGCCACATCGCCATTCCGGCGAAGATTTCACCGTTTTCATCTCTGACCGGGACAAAGTAGATTTGAAGATCGCGGTCTGTATTTTCCTGCTCAAAACAGATGATTTCTCCCGCCAGAGCGCGGCGATAATAATCCGAATATTTTTCGGAGATTTCCGTCGGAAAAACTTCAAAAAGTGTTTTGCCTTCGAACATCTCGCGCGAAAACCCGTGCCGCTCAAGCTGGCTGCCTTCGGCGAGAGTGTATCGAAAATCCTTATCGAAAAGCAGCACCGCCGTGTTCGGTATATTCTGCGCGAGAGTGCGATAAAGTTTTTCCCGGTTTTTAATTTCCTGCAAAGTTTGCGAGTTTTCCAGCGCGTAACGAATCGCGCGTTCGAGGAGCGGCGCGTCAATTTGTCCCTTGACGAGATATTCCGCCGCGCCTGCCCGCATCGCTTCAAGATCGAATTGCTTTTCAACCTGAGCGGTTTGCAGAATTATCGGAACGCAGCAGCCTTTCCGCTTGGCTTCGCGCAGTAAATCCAAACCGCTTTTCGCGCCGAGCCGGTAATCAACCAGAAAAACATCGTGCGCGTTCGATTTCATCGCCGCCAGAGCCTTTTTGTATGAACTCGTCCATTCAAGCTCATAGCGTTTATCCCTGAACTGGTCAAACAAATGTCGGGTTTCCAGATAGCTGTTTTTGCAGTTATCAACAAGGAGAACTTTAATCGCCGGGGTAATTGATTTGTTCATCTTAAATGGCTGGAAATAACAAGAAATGTCATCTTTCGGTGACAAGTTATGTTATTTTGACTGACATTTCGGTCAGGATGATTGATATTTTAATTTCGTTTATATTCTCTAAATCTCGTGTTGGCTTGCTTAACCTGTAAATATAAGCCTGTGAACACAATCAGGTGAAATTTCGCCGCAAAATAACGAGCATTTCTTATGCCATAACGGCTTTATTAAAATTAACTAAAGAAACACGGAATTTTTACAGGAAATTTGGGATTGCGGGTCAGAACCGCCTGCGTAAGCGGGCGGGTTTCTTCGCCGAGAATTACCCGCCCGCTCATGCAGGCGGTTCTGATAAATTCCTGATTTTCACTTGCGCGGGAAAATGATTGGCGTAAAATGTGAAAATCAAATGAAAGATTTATCAGAATATCACCAGCCTGTAACCGAAATCTTTTCAAGCGAAAAGACGGATGAATTTTCGCTTACCCAAAAAGAAATCAATTTCTTTCACGAAAACGGCTATCTTGCAAACGTTAAAATCCTAAACGAAAAACAAATCGAGATTTTACGCGCCGAGCTTGCCGATTTGATGAAGCCAACGCAAGCCGAAAATCCGCATTTTTACGAGTATCATCACAACGAATCGAGCGAAGCAGGCAAGACTCTTTTTCATGCGCTCGGAGCGTGGCGAGTTTCCCGCGCTTTTCACGATTTGCTCTGGCATCCGCGATTTCTGATTTGCGCCTCGCAGCTTTTGGGCGGCGCGGTTCGTTTCTGGCACGATCAGCTTTTCGTAAAGCCCGCGAAAGACGGCGGCGTGGTCGCATGGCATCAGGATTATTCATATTGGATGCGAACAGTTCCCGTCGCGCATCTGACTTGCTGGATCGGGCTGGACGATTCGACCAGAGAAAACGGCTGCGTGCATTACGTCCCGCGCAGTCATCACTGGAATCTTCTGCCGCGCGGAAATCTGGCAAACGATATGAATGCGATTTTTGAAGTCTTGACCGAAGAACAAAAAGACGAGTTTCAGCCTGTTCCGATTGAATTGAAAGCCGGTTTTGCGAGCTTTCATCATCCTTTGATGGTTCACGGCTCTTACGAGAATTCCTCGGAAAGACCACGCCGCGCCGCCGTTTTAAATGTCTTCCGCGACGGCGTGAAATCCGCGTCCGACGAGCCTTTGCTCGAAGGCATTCCGGTCATTCCGAAGAATGAGAAAATCGAAGGAAGATTCTTTCCACTTTTGTATGAAAAAAAATGAATAAACCCCGGGTTCTGTTGACATAAGGGACTTTCAGTTACCGCTAGCTGACGTTCTTTGAAAAAATAATACCGTATTAAGTTGGTTTTTCTCGAAACAGCGAAACGGCTTCTCCATTATGTTGTTTGATTTGTGGATGGCGAACAACCCAGAAACCCGCACGAAGTAAGTGTGTCCAAGTTTTACGCCCTTACTGTGTGCGCGCCTTCCGCAATTTTTCTTCACAAATCAAGATTCCTATATCAAATGGTTGATGCGGATTTGATTTGATTTTTTCTGCGCGAATCGGAAGTTTTTTCTCCTATAAAAAAAATTTCTTTTCACGTGATTCTATTTTCAAAATTTTTGCGCGTTAGTAAAAGGGGAAACGATTTGCCTAAAAATTAAATTTATCTGATAAAAAAAGTTTATAAAGGCGACAGCCAAACAGTATCACAAACGGACAACGGGAAAGCGGGAAGGGAGAAAGGATGAGAGACGAAAGTTTCTCATCCTTTCTAATTTTTTCGGAAGTTTTTGTTAATTACTTGAAGCGTATGCTTAATTCGTCGCGTAGCGACCAATTGAATTTAGCCGTGTCTTTTAAGGCACGGTGAGCGGAAAATTAGTTGCGCGTCGCGTCAGCGACGACTGACCTTGTCAAAGCCTATTCAATCGTCGCTGACGCGACGCAATGCGATTCGCCAATAAACCGTGCTTAAAAGACACGGCTAAATTCAGACAACCGCTAACGCGGTTAAAACAAAGACTTTAATTAAGCACAGGCTTCAATTACTTAATCCTTATAAATTTCAACCACAGGCTTGCCTTCACTGTTGACGTAAGCGCGATACATTCCCTCGGAATTGAATGAGATGCCGATGTTTCCGAATTTATCAATAGCGATGATGCCGCCGTCGCCGCCCGCGTTCTGCAATTTTTGCTGGATGACCTGATCTGCCGCCTGCTGGATGGTCAAAGCGCGATATTCCATCAGCGCGGAAATATCGCGCGCCACGCCGAGACGGATAAAAAATTCGCCCCAGCCGGTGGCGGAAATCGCGGCTGTCGCGTTGTTGGCGTAAGTTCCCGCGCCGATGATCGGCACGTCGCCGACGCGCCCGTATTTTTTATTGGTCATTCCGCCGGTCGAAGTTCCCGCCGCCAAATTGCCGTCTTTATCAAGCGCGACCGCGCCGACCGTGCCGAATTTATTTTCCGGGTCAAGCCGCAAATCAATCTGCGAAACTTTTTTACCTTCTTTTTTATCTCTTTCCTGCTTGAGGATTCTTTGCAAACCGTCCCAACGCTCCTGCGTCCAGAAATATTTTTCCGGGACGAGTTCGATACCGATTTCTTTGGCGAATTTTTCCGCGCCGTCGCCGATCATCATCACGTGCGGCGATTTTTCCATCACGGCGCGAGCGAGCGTAATCGGGTTTTTGACCGTGTGAAGCCCGGCGACCGCGCCCGCTTTGAGCGTTTTGCCTTCCATTACGGCGGCATCAAGCTCATTTTTACCGTCGGCGGTAAAAACCGCGCCTTTTCCGGCATTAAAAAGCGGCGAATCTTCCATCATTCTAACGGCTATTTCCACCGCGTCGAGCGAAGATTTCCCTTCCTGCAAGGCTTTGTAACCCGCCATCAAAGATTCTTCCAGTTTGGCGCGATATTCTTTTTCCCTTTCCGGCGAAAGGCTTCCCCTGCGAATTACGCCCGCGCCGCCGTGAATTACAAATCCGAGTCGCGGATTTTGGGGCGATTGCAGTTGCTTTATACCGGGAAAACTTGACTTTTGAGCGAAGACCGCAGAGGGCGAAAAGAAGATTATCAGGGACAAAAATAAAACCAGTGTTTTTCTCATTTTTTTGCTGCTCCAATTTTTTTTCTTCGGCTATTGTAATCGAAAAAGTTTTTATGTTACAGTTTTCCCGCCTATCAATTACAATTCAGGAGAAAATTTATGAGAAAGCCTTTTCTTTTTGGGTTCATTCTCTTTTTGGGATTAATTCTTTTTGCAAACGAAAACTCAATCTCGGCGCAATCAAAAAAAACAAAAAACCTTGTTCCGACTAAAGATAAAAAAGAAGCTCTCGCAAAACAAACAGCATTTGAAACAAAGGAAAATGTCGGTTTTTTATCGGCTTTCTAGAAAGAAGTCATTGACGAAATAAATCTGGCGCGGACAAATCCGCAGCTTTACGCCTCGTATTTAGAGGATTACAAAAAATTCTATAACGGCAGAGTTCTCTCGCTTCCAAATCAAACCCCGATAGTTACAAACGAAGGGACAGTGCCGCTCGATGAAGTAATTGAAGAGTTGAAAAAAGCTAAACCGCTTGGCTCTGTATTGCCGTCGGATTTAATCTGCAAAGCTGCCAAAGACCATCTGCAAGACCTTATAAATTATTCATTTTTCAGCCACAACGGAAGCGACGGCAGAACGCCGCAGGACAGATTGAATAGATATATGCTCGCCGATATGGAATAAATAAAAGCGATAAAGCCTTGAGCGTTGTAGTTTTAGCCGCCGATGCGGTGGAACGAAAAGGCGGCTTGTCGAAAAAACAAAGCGGAATGATTGAGCTTTGATAGGATTAAACTTTCTTTTAAACTTTCAATTAAAAATCGCTTTTCCAAATATCTTTCCGCCGCGATTCCAGCCAGATTTTCGGCATCGCCAGAAATTTCTGCGTTTTGCTGGTATGAGCGCGGCGATTAAAGACATTGTAATTCTGCCTTTCGATTTCATCCAAAATTTTCGCATAAATTCTCGAAGCCAGCAGAACCGTAAAACGCGAGTCTTTCTCAAGCAGCCGAATTCCCTTCTCGCCCTCCCGGTAAAAATCCCGCGCCCTTTCAACCTGAAATTTCATCATTTCGGCAAAATTCTTATCAAACTGATTCGCAAAAATCTGTTCTTCGGCGACATCAAACTTCCTCAAATCTTCCTGCGGCAGATAAATCCTGCCCATCCCCGCATCTTCTTTTATATCCCTGAGAATATTCGTCAACTGCATTCCGATTCCCATCGCTTCGGCGTATTTCAAGGCTTTTTTGTTTGAATAACCAAGAATTTCCGAAGACATTAAACCGACGGTTGAAGCGACCCGATAGCAATAAACGTAAAGATCATCGAAAGTTTCATAACGTTTGATATGCGTGTCCATCAAAACGCCCTGCATCAATTCAAAAGGCAGATTTTGCCGGATTTTGTAGGTTCTTAATAAATCCTGCCAGGCGGTAAAAACTAAGTTTTGTTCGTTGTTTGTTGTTCGTTGTTCGTGGTTCGTTTTTCCCTCATAAATTTCCTCTAATCCAGCTTTCCATTTTTCGACTGCTTGAACTACATCATTTCCTTTAATTTCGGCAATTTCATCAACTTCATCATCTACGTGACGACAAAAAGCGTAAATCGGAAAAACGGCTTTTTGTTTGTGTTTGGGAAGGAATTTGGCGGCGAAATAGAAACTTTTGGCGTGAAGTTTGGTAACACTTTCGCAGTATTTATAGGCTTTTTCGAGGTCTAAAACAGTATCGGTCATTTCTGCTCTTCCAGCCATTTTTCAAAATCCAGCAAAATCTCGAACTGATCGGAATCTGCCAGACGATTGAGAAAATCGCCTAAAACATCTGAGGTCAAAATCGGCAGCGCCGGACTTTTCTTTACGGCAGTGTAGCTTCCGCCTTCGAGCCGGTAAATGCGCAATCTTTCGCCGTCATACAGCCAAAATTCGGGAACGCGGAGTTTGGAATAAATCTCGAATTTTTCCGTCGAAGAATGATGAATGTCAATCTCGACGACAATATCGGGCGGCACATCGCGGCTGAAATCGAGATTATCTTTATCGGCAACAAGCTCCGCATTTTGGATGTAAAAACAGCAGTCA
>DATHTS010000633.1:0-3809 GCA_035462935.1 Pyrinomonadaceae bacterium | reverse complement strand
TACTAGAAGAAGGGCGGCAGAAGCAACGTTGTTTAGGATACCTTAAGAATTTATCGAGTCTTTAATTCTAAACGGCTCAACTTAATGCTTCATCGGGTTTATTACCTAGCTGGAGCGGTTAAGATTTGGAATTACGGTTTTTCCATGAGCCCAGCCGTAAACGCATTAGTTTCTACACAAGTTCTTTGACATTCTTAAGATTTTGTTCTGTGCCAATCATTTCCAATAACAGTTGCGCCATTTCTTCTAACTCGGCAGTCGTATGACTGTGCAAAGCATCTATAATGGCAAGCAATTGCCAGATACCTGCTAACAAAGCCGGAGTGGTGTATTCAACCTTGCGTTTCATCAATTTGCCTGACAGTCGCACCAACAGTTGTCTGAGCGGCTTGGCTTTTTCTTCTATCCGCAACCGTCACCACATCCGCGAATCCTACATCAAGCCCGGTAAGCTGACTTATCATTTGATCACCGTTTATATGGGCGCGCCGTCGCGCCAGCAGGCGATTTTTTCCGGTCGCGATTACAACATTCTGCAAACGCCCGGCAATGTCGCCGTGATTCCCGCCGGTTCGAGTTTGCAATCCTGGTATGACGAAGTTGAGCAAGACGACGTTTATCTGCATCTCGAACCGGAATTTATCAAATCGGTGGCGGCTGGCGCGGATTTGAACCCTGACCAAACCGAAATCATTACTTCGCTCGAGACGCGAAGCCCGAATATCGAATCAATGGCGCGAATGGCGTTTGACGAACTCCAGCGGGACCGAGAGGCGGCGGGCAGCAATCTTTACGCCGATTCGCTCGCCAATCTTCTTGCCGTCCAGCTTCTTCGTGAATTCTCGTCGCATAAAATGCCGCCTGAAAAGCGTTATGTCAACGGCTTGACGAATAAAAAACTCTCTCTGGTGCTTGATTTAATCGAAACTGATTTATCTCAAGACCTGTCTTTATCGGTTTTGGCAAGCGCAGTCGGGTTGAGCGAGTATCACTTTTTGCGGATGTTCAAGCAGTCAACCGGCTTGACGCCGCATCAATACGTTATCAGCCAGCGAATCGAACGCGCGAAAGAACTGCTGAAAAGAACGGATATGACCGTTACGGAAATCGCTTACCTTTTGGGATTTTCCACTCCGGCTCATTTTGCTCATTATTTTCGGCGCAAAACCGGAGTTACGCCGAGCGAAATGCGCTAAAATGGTTTTGAAGGAGAAGAGAGATGAATAAAATAATACTCATAAATTTATTTCTGCTAGTTACCTTTCCGGCTTTCGCGCAGGATGCGCAATTTGATTTCGACGGCGACAGCAAATCGGACGTTTCGGTTTTTCGTCCCTCAAACGGTTTCTGGTATATTCTGAACAGTTCCGGCGGGTATTCTTCCGTCAAATGGGGCTTATCAACCGACAGACCTGTGCCGGGAGATTATGACGGCGACGGGCGAACTGATTTGGCAGTTTATAGGGCAGCGCCTCTCGCCGGTAATACGATTGATAACACTTGGTATATTCTCAGGAGTTCGGATAATACTTTTCTAATCAGACATTGGGGAGTTTATACAGGTTTTACTTATGATTTGCCCATTTCCGCCGACTATGACGGCGACGGTAAAACCGATTTAGCGACTTATCATTTAACCGATGTCAGCGATGAGCCGACCTATTTTATGATCTTGCAGAGTTCCGATAACTCCAAAGTCGTTAAATATTGGGGGACCAGCAGCGACACACCTGTTCCGGCAGATTACGACGGCGATGGAAAAACCGATTTAGCTGTTTTCCGCCGCGGCTCGTTTCCGGGCACAGGAGATAGGGCAAGCACTTGGTATATTCTGCAAAGCTCTGACAATAAAATGAGATTCGAGTATTTCGGGCTTTACTATGACCAGCCTGTTCCAGAAGATTACGACGGGGACGGACAAGCCGATATTGCCGTGTGGCGACCGTCGAACGGCGTTTGGTATCGCCTTAACAGCAATGATCGTTCTTTTGCTGCGACTCCTTTCGGATTGTCTGAAGATAAGCCTGTTCCGGCGGATTACGATGGAGACGGAAAAACAGACATCGCCGTATTTCGACCTTCGACAGGTGTTTGGTATCTGCTGCGTTCGAGAGACGGATTTTTGGCATTGCCGTTTGGTTTAGAGAATGATATTCCGATACCGAATGCTTTTATTCGTTAGAAGCTATCTCAAAAATACAAAAGGTTAGGTTAAGCCAGCGGTCTGTGACCGCGTTTGCCAAAGATTGCTGCCTGAAACGCGGTCTTAGACCGCTGGCTTAACGATAATATTATTTTCGAGATAGCTTCTAGTATTCAGTCAAGTATGAATTGACGTTAAAATAGTCCATAATAATGGGAAAACATTATTGGAGAAACAAATCGAGAGTTACCAAACTCGCCGAAATGCCAAGCAAACAAAAGTAAATTGGCAATTCACGACCAAAGAGGCAAGGATAAAATTGAAGCGGCTTTACCCGTCAATAGAATCTTGACTGAACACTAGTTTGAGAATGGGAAGATGAGGAAAAAGGAAGACGCGGAGATGCCGAGAGGGAGAGATGCGGAGAATGAAACGCGGCTAAAAACATCTTCCGCAAATCCCCGCGTCTCCGCGTCCCCGCGTCCCCGCGTCTCTCATTCCCCTTTTCTTCTTGAACTAACCGTTTTCACGTGCGGCGCGCTGGTGATGATTTACGAAATCACCGGCTCGCGCCTGCTCGCGCCATATATCGGCGCGTCTGTTTATGTCTGGACAAGTCTGATCGGAGTAATTCTAGCCGCGCTGAGTTTGGGTTATTGGCTCGGCGGCAAATTAGCAGACCGCAAACCGGATATAAAAATCCTGGCTTTTGTAATCTTCCTCGCGGGCGGCGCAGTCGCCGTTACGATTCTATTCAAAGACCTCATTTTATCCTTCATCGCCCAAATTCCCGTCTTTCTCGAAATAAAATCCGTCCTCGCCGCCATCCTGCTCTTCGCGCCCGCCAGCGTTCTGCTCGGATTCGTCACGCCCTATGCCGTCAAGCTAAAAATGTCCTCGCTCGAAGACGCCGGAAAAACCGTCGGCAGGCTTTACGCGCTCTCAACCGTCGGCAGTATTTTAGGAACATTTCTAGCCGGATTTTTCCTGATTCCCTTCATCGGCTCGACGCGCACGCTTTATTTCATCGCCGCTATCCTTTTCGTCATATCAATTTTGCTCGCGCCGTTTGCCCTGACGCGCCTGAATCTCACACTCATCATAGTTTTTATCTTCGGCATCGGCGCAAACGAGCTAAAAAGCTATTTTCTCGCCAGCGCGTACGACTACCACGAAATTGACACGCCATACAGCAATGTCCGTATTTTCACTGCCGAAGAACCGGAAACCGAAAGAAAAATCCGCTATCTCGCTATTGATCCATACTACATCCAATCCTCGATGTATCTCGACACCGGCGAATCATCGGTCAAATACATCAAGTTCTATCACCTCCTGCGCCATTTCAAACCCGACTTTGAAAAATCCCTCCTCATTGGCGGCGCGGGCTACAGTTTCCCGCGCGATTATTTGCAGGAATACCCGCAGGCGGAAATTGATGTCGTCGAAATTGACCCGCAAATGACCGAAATCGCCAAACGCTTTTTCCGCCTCGAAGAAAACCCGCGCCTGCGCGTTTTTCACCAGGACGGGCGCATTTTCCTAAATCAAGCGGAAAGTAATCAATACGACACAGTTTTTATGGACGCCTTCGGCTCGCTATTCAGCGTCCCCTTCCAACTCACAACCCTAGAAGCCGTCCGCGAAATCCACCGCGTGCTGAAAG
>DATHTS010000632.1:0-2735 GCA_035462935.1 Pyrinomonadaceae bacterium | reverse complement strand
TTTTTGGATATTTCGACAAAATTATTTGAAGAACGGCTGAAGAACTTATAAAATCGAAACTCAATCGTTTCAAAATCACCGCTAAGGAAAATTTCGATGAAAAAAATTCTTTTTGTTCTGTTACTGCTTATGGTTAATGTAAATTTCGCTTCCGCTCAAGATATGAGCAATCAAATCAATTCGGCGACCGAGAAGGTTATGCCGCAGGTCGTCCAGTGGCGCAGGCATCTGCATCAATACCCCGAGCTTTCAAATCGTGAATTTAAGACGGCGAAATACGTCGAAGATCATTTGAGAAAGCTTGGTCTGGAGGTCAGAACCGGCGTTGCGAAAACCGGCGTGGTCGGCATTTTAAAAGGAAGCCAGCCGGGACCCGTAATCGGGCTTCGCGCCGATATGGACGCGCTTCCCGTGACCGAAAGGGTAAATATTCCCTACGCTTCAAAAGAAAAAGCCGAATACAACGGGCAGCAAGTCGGCGTGATGCATGCCTGCGGGCACGACACGCACGTGGCGATGCTGATGGGCGCGGCTGAGGTTTTATCGGGAATGAAGGATAGAATCAAAGGCACGGTCGTCTTTATTTTCCAGCCCGCCGAAGAAGGTCCGCCTGAAGGCGAAGAAGGCGGCGCGCCGCTAATGGTTAAGGAAGGGGTGATGGACAATCCGAAAATTGACGCGATTTTTGGTATTCATATCAATTCACTGACCGAAATCGGCAAAATCAAATACAAATCCGGCGCGATTATGGCGTCGGCTGATTGGTTCAGCATCAAAGTCAAAGGCAGACAGACGCACGGCGCGTATCCCTGGAACGGCATTGACCCGATTGCCGTCGCCGCGCAAATCATCAACGGCTTGCAGATGATCGTTTCGCGCCGGTCGGAACTCACGAAAGCGCCGGTTGTCATTACCGTTGGCAAAATCAACGGCGGCGTGCGCGAGAATATTATTCCCGAAGAACTCGTCATGGCGGGAACTATCCGCACGCTCGATTCGGCAATGCAGAAGGACGTTCACGCAAAAGTCAGGCAAACGGCTGAGAAAATCGCCGAAAGCATGGGCGCGACTGCCGAGGTTTCGTTCGATACGAAAACTCTTGTAACTTACAACACGCCCGAATTAGTCAAGAAAATGCTGCCTTCGCTGGAAAAAGCGGCGGGCAAGGAAAATGTCGTCGAAAACGAATGGGTAATGGGCGCGGAAGATTTTTCCTACTACGGCGAAAAAGCGCCCTCGTTTTTCTTTTTCCTCGGCGGAATGCCGAAAGGCAAAGACCCGAAAGACGCCGCGCCGCATCACACGCCGGATTTTTTCATTGACGACAGCCGCCTCGATGTCGGCGTTAAAGCGTTTGTGAATCTGGTGTTTGATTACTCGAAATAAGTGAGAAGTGAGAGGTGAGAACTGAGAACTGAGAAGTAAGATTTGCTTTTAGTTCTCACCTCTCAGTTCTCACTTCTCATTTATCTTAGTCTCCGGTCATCGTTTCAGGCTGGCGATTGGAATATTCCTTCCAACTCATCGGATTGCTTCCGTCGTCCAGCCTAATCATCGAAATCGCTCCCGGCGCGGGACAAACCAAAGCGCATAGATTGCAGCCGACGCATTCGTCCTCGTCAACAATCGGGAAGCGTTTGCCGTCAATCTCGGTAAAATCGAAACACTGATGCGCTCCGTCTTCGCAGGCAATATAACAAAGATTGCAGCGAATACAATTTTCGTTGTTGACGCGGGCAACGACCTTATAATTCAAATCGAGATTTCCCCAGTCCGTCATCCGAGTGACTGATTTCCCGATAATTTCATTGACGGAAGCGAAGCCTTTTTCATCAAGATAATTGTTCAAACCGTCAATCATATCCTCGACGATTCGATAACCGTAATGCATCACGGCGGTGCAAACCTGAACCGTTCCCGCGCCGAGCAGCATAAATTCCACCGCGTCGCGCCAGGTCGTTATTCCGCCGATGCCGGAAATCGGAATATTGAATTCCGCATCACGCGCCAATTCCGAAACCATATTCAAGGCAATCGGTTTTACAGCCGGACCGCAATAACCGCCGTGCGCCGCCATTCCGTGAACATTCGGATAAGGAACACCTGTGTCAATATCAACGCCCATCACGGAATTTATCGTGTTTATCAAAGAAACCGCGTCCGCTCCGCCTTTCGCGGCAGCGCGTCCGGGCGGAACGATGTGCGCGACATTCGGCGTGAGTTTCACAATCACCGGCAAATCAGAAACTTCCTTGACCCATTCCGTCACCATACAGGTATATTCCGGAACTTGCCCCATCGCCGAACCCATTCCGCGCTCGCTCATCCCGTGCGGGCAGCCGAAATTCAATTCAAAACCGTCTGCACCGGTGTCCTGCGCTCGCATGACAATCTCGTGCCACGCCTCGCGTTTTGATTCGACCATCAGGGAAACGATCACGGCGTTGTTCGGATATTTCTTCTTGCACTCGTAAACCTCTTTCAGGTTCACCTCAAGCGGCCGATCGGTGATCAGCTCGATGTTGTTCAGCCCGATCATCCGCATTGCACCGTGATCGATCGACGCGAGCCGCGACGACACGTTCACGATCGGCTCCCCCAGCGTCTTCCACACCGCCCCGCCCCAGCCGGCGTCAAAGGCACGCTCGATCATCGACCCCATATTCGTCGGCGGCGCCGAAGCGAGCCAGAAAGGATTCGGCGATTTGATTCCTGCGAAATTTACACTTAAATCT
>DATHTS010000631.1:0-2750 GCA_035462935.1 Pyrinomonadaceae bacterium | reverse complement strand
GAAGCATTGAATATTTTTGAGGTCATTGAATCACCGAATGCAGATGTTGTCCGGCAATGGATCGAGGAAAATTGCGAGGTTTGACGCCGTTTGGCTGATTGTTCACGATCATACGTTTTAATTCAAGATTTGGGATTGCTGATTGCGGATTGTATGATTTAAACATTGCAGGCTTTATTTTTAGCCATCAAAATTAACTAAAAGGGGAAGGAATTTATGCAAGATACAAGACGAGAAGCAATCGAGAAACTGCGGGATTTGATCCGGGATATTGACACGGCGATGCTGACGACGATTGACGGCGGCGTTTTGCGCTCGCGCCCGATGCAGACGCAGGAGGCGGAATTTGACGGGGATTTGTGGTTTTTTACGAGTTCGAAAACTCATAAGATTGAGGAAATTGAAAAGGACAATCGAGTGAATGTAACTTATGCTTCGCCGGACAATAATATTTACGTTTCGGTTTCGGGAAGAGCGGAGATTTCGCGCGACCGGGCGAAAATCGAGGAGCTTTGGAATCCGGTTTACAAAGCCTGGTTTCCCGAAGGTTTGGACGATCCGAATTTGATTTTGCTGAAAATCGACGCCGAGCAAGCCGAATATTGGGATTCGTCTGCAAATACTTTTGTTCAGGTTGCCGGATTTATGAAGGCTTTGGCGACGGGTAAACGCGCCGATGGCGGCGAGAATGAGAAGATAGATTGGTAGGATACTTTTCAATAAAATATTAGACAGCATTAAAAAGAGAAAATAACCGCAGATAAACACAGATGGACACAGATTATTTTCTTATTTAATTGTGCTGGTCTGTGTTTTCTTCTTTTCACATTTGCATTTTTTATAAACGAAAAAGTTTAAGGATAAACTTTATAGTGTCTGTTCGGAACTTAAAAAAAACACTAACCCCTGTATATTGCCGGATTTATTGGCTGGCACGAATATTGCTCCCGTATTAACAGTTCAGTTGGAAAGTAAAATTTTCAATTAACAGGAAAAAGCTCCGTTCTCATACTTCAATTTGAAAAGCGGAAGCAGAAATCAAAAAGGAGCAAACTATGAAATCGAAATATTTTAAGAAAACAATTGCCGCTTCTTTTCTCGGTTTGGCGACGATTTTGGGAACCGCCGATATTGCAAACGCGCAAAGACGCGACCGTGACCGCAATCAGCCGCAGCAACAGGAAAGACAGCAGGAAGAACGCGAAAATCAGCCGAGACAGCGTCCGCAGCGAGAGCGTCAGGCTGAGCAGCAGAGAAATCCTCAAGCTGACAGACAACAGCAGCAAAGAGAAGCGCAATCGGAACGGCAACGCGTCAATCGTGAGCGTCAGTCTGAATTGCAGCGACAACAGGAAATTCAACGCCAGCAAATTCAACAGCAGGAAATTCAACGCCAGCGTGAACAACAGCAGCGCATTGAGCAGCAGCGCGTCGAACAACAGCGCCGCAATCAGCAAGACCAACGGCAAACCTGGTCGAATCAACGTCAGCAAGAGCAAAGACGCGCGGAATCCCAACGACAAACACAACAGCGTCAGCAAGAACAGCAGCGTTGGGGACGGCAGCGTGAACAGCTCAATCGTCAGCAGCAGCAGCGTCTCCAACAGGAACGCCTTCAACATTATCGTCAACAAATGCAGCAGCAAAGACGTTTGGAAGAGCAGCGGAGGAGAATTTTGGAACAGCAGCGCCGTATCGCTCATTTGCGCTACCAGCAGAGATATTTAGAGCGTCTGCGCCAAGATCAACTGCGTTTGCAGCAAGCGCGTTATTACGACAATCTGATGTATGACTATCAATATAATCGCGGCGGCAGATATTACGAAACGAGTCGCTACGGAGCGGAAATGCTCAGACAAGCGGTTAATTACGGTTATGAAGAAGGCTATAATGCCGGGCGCTCCGACCGCGATGATCGCTGGGGTTACGGTTACCAGGATTCCTACGCTTATCAGGATGCCACATACGGTTATGACGGTTATTACGTTTCTTTAGACGAATATCGTTATTACTTCCGCGAAGGTTTCCGCCGCGGTTATGAAGACGGTTATTACGGTCGCAATCAATACGGCAGAAACAACAACGGCGTCTTTACCATTCTGGGAGCGATTCTGGATCAAATTATTACCTTCCGTTCGTTCTAAAAACGCGCGGAATCGAGCTAAAAACATCGTCCGGTTTTCGTTTGCGAAGCCGGGCGATTTTTATCTTTTGCTCGATATGCGCCTTAATGATTTGCAGTAAAACGAAATTTAATATAAAAAATCCTTGTCGAGAAAATTTAAAGACGAGGATTTTTTTATGAAAAAATTTAGCTTCTTTCTGTTTGTAGTTTGCCTTTTCTGCGTTTCCGCTCTGGCGCAGAGCTATCCGATTGAGCGTTATCTGAATATTCGCTCGGCTTCTTCGCCGACTTTTTCGCCGGACGGAAAACGCATCGCGTTTCTGACGAACATTACGGGAACGAGTCAGGTTTGGATGACCGATATTTCGGGCGGCGCGCCGAAACAGATTACCGATTATCCCGATAACGTATCGTTCGTTCGCTGGTCGCCCGCCGGAAACGGTTTGATTTTCGGAAAGGCAATCGGCGGCAACGAGAACACGCAGTTTTTCTGGATGTCTAACGACGGCGCGGAAATCAAGGAACTCACCAAAAACCCGGAAGTGCGCCACAATTTCGGCGGTATGTCCAAAGACGGAAAGTATATTTTTTACACTTCAAACAATCGCGACCGCAATTGGTTCGA
>DATHTS010000630.1:0-9939 GCA_035462935.1 Pyrinomonadaceae bacterium | reverse complement strand
TAAGCTGATGCGAGTTTCGCGGCGTTGAAATTTATTTATTGCCTGCATTGCGCGATTAAAATCTGCTCTTACCAGACCGCCAAGCGTTGAGTCTATTTCGCCGACGTAAACTCCTAAAGGGCTTCCCGTATAAAAAATAATTTCTCCCTGCCGGATGTGCGATTGCCCACCGGTAAAGCCGTTAAGCAAAATTGAGGCTTCCGACAACTCGTTTATTTGAGGAATCAGCGGCTCAAACAGGCGAAAAGCCTCGGTCGGTTCAATTTCCGCGTATTTGGTAATAATCTGCAAAAGATAAGACATTTCAGTTGAATCCTCGGGTTTATCAGAAATCAGGGCTTTGGCTTGTTCCAAAACCGAGACGCTGAAGGATTTGTTTTCCTGAGGATTTCTCCGGTAGATGCTTTCAGCCAAAGCAATAAGCGAATGAACGCGCTTGTTTTCCGGCAGTTGGTTAATCAAGTTTAAAGCTTCGGTAAAATTCCCCTGATTTATTGCTTTGTTCGCCATTGTCCACCCCAAATTAGCAAGTGCTTGTTCGAGTTCATCCTCGGGCAAGTTATTTCTAAGTATCTTTTCAGCAGAAGCTATATTTCCTTCATGAGCATATTTATTTGCCGCAAGTTGGTAAAGTTGGCGGCGAACATGGGTCGGAAATTTACCAGCTTCGCTAATGAGCTTTTCAGGAGGCGCGTCGCTTTGCATCAATTCGGATGCTTCCGAATCAGAACTAAAACCCCAATGCCGCGGGTAACGAGAAAGTGCAGTTTGTTTTTGTTTGAGAGGAGCTACACTATCGGGAAAAAGTTTTTGGGCTATTGGGACGAGCATTGAAGCTGTATACGCCAAATCGGGATGGTCGCTTTTGAGAACGCCGGAAATTACCTTACCTGCAAGGTTTCTAAATTGGGCGCTTTCAAATTGAAGTCCGTTTTCATCCGCTGGTTTTTCGCGGATAAATTCATTCAAAAAATTCATCACTGTAGAAAAATTTTGGTGGTTAAGATAATTGTCCCGATTGTTTGTATCGTAATTAAGTTTTAGCAGCTTTTCTCCAACCTCATACAAAATTTGCCGGGCTTTTGCAGGATTTTTTAAGCGGAGTTTATTCAAAAGATTGAGCGTTTCGCCCGTGATGCCTTTCTCCATAGATTTTTCCAGAAGGGCGACGGCGCGTTCGGGATTTTGGTCGGCGGCTAAGGCAATCAAACGCTGTTCGAGATTCAACTCGCTTTGAGCAAGATACGAATCGTTTTGAAACTTCTCCCTACCCGATTGTTTTTGAGCGTAATCGGGAGAAAGGTTGGAAAGAGCTCTGGCAACTCTTGGTGGTCGGGTCTTATATAAAACTTCCAAAGCGAATTCGGCGTCGAAAAAAGCAATAATATTCAGGATACGCGGGCGTAAATTTTGCGAAGTTCGCAAATCCTGCAAATTTGGAGCGTTTTTCTGATCGGCTTCGGCAATGGTCTGGGCTTCAATTAATTCACTTACGGCGATTTGAAGTATTTCGCGGGCGCGTTTGTCATCAATTCGATGCAGCAAATTGCCTACCTGCGCGTAAACAAAAGCGCGGTTTTCAGGGAGTTTTAAAGTGTTCACATCAACGAGAACCTGTTCGACCAGGATGAGTTTTTGCCGCTGTCTTTCCTTTACCTGCTCATCCGAGCTTTGAGCAAATGAAGGAAGAAAAAAGAAGAAAATAAATAACAAAAGAGCGACCGGGCGAAGCATTGCCATTTTGAGCCTCCGAATTCTGCAAAATTAGAATATCAATCTAAAAGAGATTTGAGCCTGTGAAAAGGTTGTATCCGCAAGCGAAAAAGATTTTATTAATTTTTCTAAATGCAAGAAATGTAAAGCCGCTATCAATGCGGCTTTACATTTCAAGAAATTATTTCAAATCAGGTTTCTTCTCCGGCACGCGCCAAAAATAAACATAGTGCGTTGTGCCGTCAGGAGTTTCAATTTCTTTTGATTTTTCAGGTTTCCAATCGCCCATATCGTAGTTATGCGAAACCACCCGCGTTCCCGGTTTCATATTGAGTATTTGCGGGCGCAGTTTTAAATTTACTTCCGGCAGTAAATACAAGGTTACAACTGTGGCTTCGCTAAAATCTTCCTTAAATATATCGCCTTGAATAAATTTTACTTTATCAGTAACGCCCGCTTTCTGGGCATTTTCGTTTGCTTCCTTGATGCGTTGCGGATTCAGGTCAATGCCGACTCCGCGCGTGCCGAAACGCTGCGCCGCGGTAATCGGAATCCGTCCGTCGCCCGAACCCAAATCGTATAGAACGTCACTGCCTTTGACTTCAGCCATTGCCAGCATTTCGTCAACTACTTTTTCGTGGGTCGGAACATACGGGACATCAAGTTTGGGCGGCGTAGCCTCGGCAGCAGCCGTCGGCGAAGTTGTTGGAGCCGCATTCGCTGCATTTCCGTTCGCCTTGTTTTCTTGTGCCGTTTGCGGCGCGGTGCACGATGCGGCGAGCAAAGCGCAGGTTAATAAAAGTAATTTTAATTTCAAATATTTCATTTAAATTTCCTCCGTTGGTTTATTATAATTTGGGGTTTTGGGTAAAAACAAAAGCAGAATGGCTCCGACGGCTAAGACGCAAACGCCCACCAACGCCCCGTAGCCCGTGTAAGCCAGACTCGAATAAAGCAGATACGCGCTCGAAAGACAAAACAAAATCGGCGTCAGCGGATAAAGCGGAACGCGAAACGGGCGCGGCGCTTCCGGCTCGCGGCGGCGCAGAATGAAAAGCGAAAGTCCGGTTAACAAAAAGAAAAACCAGAAAACCGGCGCGGTATAATCAACGATTGTCTCAAAACCTTTGCGCGTCAAAGCGCCGAGAATAACTAAACCGAGCGCAATCGCGCCCTGCACGATAAAGGCGTTTACAGGCGCGTTGTGGGTTTCGTCCCAGCGTCCGAGAAATGAAAAAGTCTTAACGTTTTTCCCTAAAGCATAGTTCGTCCGCGCTCCGGTGAAAATCGTCGCGTTAGCGGAAGTCAGCGCGGCAATCGCCACAATCAAACCGATAATCCACGCGCCGCCGCTGCCGAAGGCTTGTGCGACGGTATCGCTCGCAACCGCCTGCGATTTCGCCATTCCGCTCAAGCCGAGCGCATTTAAGTAAGCCAGATTTACAAGTAAATAAAGCCCTGTAATGATTGCAATGCTGATAACCAACGCTCGCACCATAAGCCGCCGACCGTCTTTTAATTCTGCCGAAATATAAGCCGCTTCGTTCCAGCCGCCGTAAGTAAGCAAAACAAAAACCATCATTAAGCCAAACGATGTGGAAGCGCCGCTCGCGGCTTGCGCGCCTTCCGGCGCGGCTGCGCCCTGAGTAAAGAAATACCCGACAAAAATGATCAGCAAAACGCCCAAGACTTCGAGCGTCGTCAACATTTTTTGCGTTCCCGTCCCCATTTTCAACCCGACGATGTTAATTCCCGTCAGCAAAACGACCGCTAATCCGGCGTAAATCGCTGAAGAATACTCGCCGATAGGAACTAATTGCGAAAGATAATCTCCGAAAATAAATGCCGGAAGAGCAATTGTGCCGGTTTGTATGACGGTCGCCCGCGCCCAGGCGAATAGAAAGGAAAGATTTTTACCGTAGGCTTTGGTTAGGAAATGATAATCGCCGCCCGCGCTTGGAAAAGCGGTGGCGAGTTCGGCGTAGCACAAAGCGCCGATAAGCGAGACCGCGCCGCCGAGAATCCACGCGGTAAAAAGAATCGTCGTGCTGTCGGCGTTCATGGCGACCAGCGACGGCGTGCGAAAAATCCCCGCGCCGACGACAATGCCGACGATCAATGCGATGGCGTCCGTTAGACCTAAAAGTTGTTTCGGTTCGTTCACCGCTTTGGCGGTAAACTTTTCTGTCAATACATCGCTCCTGCTCGAAGCAGTTGCAGAATTTTCCATGTTGAACCCCTTGTTCTTTAATTTTAAAAAAATAAATCCGGCTTGTCATTCAAACCTGATTCTTGAACCTTCTATTCAATTAATGATTTAAAAATCATAGCATCAAGTATTTAGAGTTCAAACTTAGTTTGACGAATTTAATAAAAGATTTACAAAACTTTACAATGCTTTAGACCGAAACCGTTAACTCCGCGCGTTTTTCAATCGCCTGAATCATTTCCCTGACGGCTTGATTCAGACCGACGAAAACCGCCCTTGAAATGATATTGTGTCCGATGTTGAATTCGGTAATTTCGGGGATTTTGGCAAGCGCCTCGATATTCCGGTAAGTCAATCCGTGTCCGGCGGCAACGATTAAATCCAGACTTTTTGCGAATTCAGCCGCCTGTTTTATTCGCTCAATTTCCGCCTGCGCTTTTTCCGCCCCTTCGCCGTGCGCCGCGCGGGAAGATAAAGTGAGTTCGGCGTATTCCGCGGTGCAAAGCTCGACTTGCTGAGCGCCGATTTCTTTAGCAATTTCGATTTGTTTTTCGTCCGGGTCAATAAAAATGCTGACGAAAATGCCCGCGTCCTTTAATTTACGCACGGCATTTTCAACATTTTCCCGATTTTTTATAACGTCCAAACCGCCTTCGGTCGTAACTTCATCCGGCTTTTCCGGCACAAGCGAAACAGCGTCAGGCTTTGTTTCGATGGCAATTTTCAGCATTTCATCGGTCGCAGCCATCTCGACATTGAGATAAGTTGTAACAACTTCGCGCAACAACTCGATGTCTTTATCCTGAATATGCCGCCGGTCCTGCCGCAGATGAACCGTGATGCCGTGCGCTCCGGCTTGCTCGCAGATGACAGCCGCCGTGACGATGCTCGGCTCGATGGTTTTCCGGGCTTGGCGAATTGTGGCAACGTGGTCAATATTTACATTTAATTTTGCGTTCATTTTAGTAATGATATTTTCAGGCGACAATAATTATTTGTTTGTCCGTAACTTTGTAAACAAGCCGATGTTCATCATTTATCCGGCGCGACCAATAACCTTTTAAATCCGCTTTGAGCGGTTCGGGTTTTCCGATTCCCGAAAAAGGATTTTGCGCCGTTTCGATGATAAGCCTGTGTATTCGCTCGAATAATTTCCGGTCTGTTTTCGCCCATTCGGTATATTGCTCCAAAGCCTCTTGATAAAAGGCGATGATTCTCATTGAAACTGCTCCTGATCCGGCACGATAATGCCGCGATTTTCCTCAATATCTTTGATCGCCCGCAAAAGATATTCGCGGTTTGCCGGCGAGCGCAAAAGATAGGCGGTTTCATCTCGTTCGGTGACGACAATTTCAATTTCCTTATGTTTGAATTGGGCTTTTATACTGTCCAGAAGATTTTGGTCCAGCTCATCGGCATTTATTCGGTAAATCGTCTGCATAATAAATTTAATTATATTCGTATTGTTCTACTTTGTCATAAACCGGATTTATTTTGTCATAAACGCCGCGTTTCGCATTTCGCCTGATTTGTCCTACTTCATTAAACATCCGCCAACTGTCGCGCATAACGCTAACCTTCGTCCGCTCGTCGTGATTCCAGCGCACGGGAATTTCCTGCAAACGCAGACCGTGATAATTTGCGACATACAAAAATTCGACATCGAAACCGAAACGATCAATTGTCATCACGTCCAAAAGCGGGCGAAACTTTTTCATATTAAAGGCTTTGAAACCGCATTGCGTGTCCCAAAAAGGCAAGCCCGTCAATTTTCTGACAATCAGGTTAAAAACCTTTCCGCCCTGCTCACGCCGCCACGATTGATGGACTCCGATCAAACTGCGGTCAAGTGCGCGTGAGCCGAAAGTTACGTCGAATTCGTCATTTTCAATCGGTTTGACTAATCTCGGCAGTTCAGTAATCGGCGTGGAAAGGTCGGCGTCGCTGAATAAAGCGATGTCGGCTTCGGTTGCAAGTAAACCGGTTTTCACCGCGAATCCTTTGCCGCGATTTTCCTCGTAGCGGATAACTTTGGTCGGGATTTTGAGAAATTCCGAGCAGACTTCTTCGGCGACTTTAGCCGTTTTATCCTTTGAGCCGTCGTCAACGATAACCAGCTCGGCGCTCAGCTTTTCCTGTCCGACATATGTAAGGACTGTTCTGACCGAATTTCCAAGCCGCGTCTGCTCGTCAAACGCGGGAATTATAATTGAAAGTGCTGGCTTCATCGGGCGAAAATGTAATGGTAAATTTTTGTTTGCAAAAAGTAAATCCAAATCATACATAAACCGTAAAAACTCCTTAATATACAGTTCGCAGGAAGAATAAATAAAGGCGGAATCCCGACAATCTTCTAAAAAACCAGTCCGAATTTTCGGAGAGTTCGATGACAACCGCCCGCTGACTTTTTACAACTAATTTGTGATATAGTTTTAGAGAGTTTCTTGATTCGTTATGAAAAAGAAATTTGGCATTATAGCTGTTTTAGTAATCGCGCTGGGCGCTGTTTTCGGCGGAATTTTCGGCAAATTCCCTGCCCCGACTTCGGCTGACACTTCCATCACACCGCAAAAAATCGTTTCCGATTATCGTGAGGCGATTGAAGTAATCAACCAAAATTACGGCGGAAGCATTGACCACGAGAAAGTCACGAAAAGCTCGATTCAAAGTATGCTTTGGTCGCTTGATCCGCACTCGGGTTTTTTCACGCGCGAAGAGTTTCGTAAGCTTTATGAGGAACAAGCCTCGCAGTTTTACGGCATCGGCGTTTCCATCCTGCAGCGCCGCGACGGCGTTTACGTGCAGTCTGTAATCCCCGGCACGCCCGCCGACAAAGCCGGCGTTCATTACGGCGACAAGTTTCTGGAAGTTGACGGAAAAGACGCGAAGGATTGGACGAGCGCGGAAGTTTCGAGAAATGTGCGCGGCGAGCGCGGCACGACCGTCAACGTCAAATTCGAGCGCGTCGGAAGCGCGAAGCCGGTCGAAATGAGCATCGTTCGCGGCGGCGTTCCGCTTACTTCGATTCGCAATTATTTTATGCTCAAAGACGGAGTCGGCTACGTCGGCTTGACCGGCGGATTTCAGGAAACGACCGCCGAAGAGCTAGATCAAGCCATCGCTGATTTGAAACGTCAGGGAATGAAAAGCCTCGTTCTGGATTTGCGAAACAATCCCGGCGGACTTCTTAATCAGGCAACGGAAGTCGTCAGCCGGTTTGTCGAGCGCGGGCAAACCGTAGTTTCGGTTAAAGGACGCTCGCGCTACGCCAAGTCGCAGGAGCTTCGCGCGATGGGCGGCAAAACGGAAAATATCCCGCTCGTTGTAATGATAAATCGCGGCTCGGCTTCGGCTTCGGAAATTGTCGCGGGCGCGGTTCAGGATTACGGGCGCGGCATTGTGGTCGGCACGGGAAGTTTCGGTAAAGGGCTTGTGCAGAGAGTTTTCCCGCTTCCTTACGGGACGGGTTTGACCTTGACGACGGCGCGTTACTACACGCCTTACGGTCGTTCATTGCAGAAAGATTACTCAAGCGGTTCGATTTACGATTATTACACGCAATTCGATGAAGAAACCGGTGAAGCTACAACCGAGGAGAAACCGCAGCCGAAAGGCGAGCCGGTGAAAACCGCGGGCGGCAGAATCTTTTACGGCGGGCGCGGCATCGAACCGGACGTTGATGTCGCAGGGCTTGCATTTACGCCTTTGCGCTACCGCGTCGGCGAAGCTGCCTTTTTCTTTACACGCCAATTAATCGCCGGAAAAGTTCCGGGTTTTGAATCTTTCAAAACCGAAAAACAGACTTTTAATCTGACGGTTCAGCCAAACGAGATTCAGATTTCCGATAAATTAATCGAGGCATTCCGAAACTTTGCTGTAAAAACAAAGCAAAATGGCTTAACTTTGGAAAGTTTCAACCAGGAAATTGGATATGCAAAATCGCGCTTGCGTGCGGAACTTGCAACCGCTACTCACTCAACTGAAGCCGGACAGCAAGTTTTACTCGAAACCGATCCACAGATTTTAAGAGCGATTGAGTCAATGCCGGAAGCCAAAACTTTGCTGGAAAAAAATCTGGCAAGCAAGTAATTTTCAAGTAGGCAGAAAGCAGCGGCAGTATGCAGTTAGTTGCTTTCTGTCAATCATCTTCTGTCTACTAAACCGCCCCTTTAAGTGGGCTTCTCCCATTTAACTCAACAAAAGATATTTTGCAAAACCAAACAAACCGCCGATAATTACAACCAGTAAAACATCCAGCTTCAAAAAATAAAGCGCCGCGAAAGACAAAATCGTCAGAACAAGCGCAAAAAAATCAATCTGTCCGGCGGGAAAAACAACCGTTACGCCGAACATTATCGCCAGATTCAGGATTACCCCGACGACCGCCGCCGTCACGCCGGAAAGTGCGGCGGTTAGATTTTGATTGTGGCGCAGTTTTTCGATATACGGCGCGCCTGCAAAAATAAAGAAAAATGAGGGCAGAAAGGTTACATAAGTCGTTAAAAGCGCCGATAAAACCGCGCTGAAATTTTGACCTAAAGCTCCCGGTTGATTCCAGCCCGTCATAAACCCGACAAACTGCAAAACCATAATCAAAGGTCCGGGCGTGGTTTCTGCTAGTGCCAGCCCGTCAACCGCCTGCGCCGCCGTAATCCAGCCCGCATTAACGACCGCCTGATTAATGTAAGCTAAAACCGCATACGCGCCGCCAAAAGTTACAAACGCGGCTTGGGTAAAAAAAAGATATGTTTTCGTCAGCAAATCGCCAAAGCCAAATATAAAAACCAATAAAGTAAACGGTACGAGCCACAAAATAAAACAAACGGCGGTAACTTTTATAAAATGAAACCTGCCCGTTTTTTGATTTTCTTTTTTGGTAATAATTTCCTTATTTTCCTGTTTCGATTTGAGCAGAATAATTCCCAGAATCGCCGCCGCTAAAACAATCAAAGGAAACGGAATCTGGAAAAAATAAATGGCGACAAACGCCAGAATCGAGATTAGGATATGAAGCCTTGTTTTAAAAGCCTTTTTGCCGATTTTGAAAACGGCTTCAATTACGATTGCTACGACTACCGCTTTAAACCCGTCCAAAATCGAGCTGATTTGCGGCAAATTTCCATAAGCCGCATAAATGTATGAAAGCAAAAGCAGAAAGAAAATCGAAGGAATTACAAAAAACGCTCCGGCAACGATACCGCCGCGCGTTCCGTGCAGAAGCCATCCGCAATAAGTGGCAAGCTGCTGGGCTTCGGGACCGGGCAGGAGCATACAATAATTAAGCGCGTGAAGAAAATCATCCTGATCAATCCATTTTCGCCGCTCGACCAGCTCGCGCTGCATAATGGCGATTTGCCCGGCAGGTCCGCCAAAAGAGATAAAACCGAGCTTTATCCAAAAACGCAAGGCGGAGGAAAAATTTACCGGAGGATTTTCAGGCGGATTCATAGATTGAATATTCGCAGGTAAAATTAAATTTTTCAAACAAACTTGAATAAGCAGGTTTGAGACGTTAATCTTTAACAGTAAAGAAAATCAGGATTTTAGGGGAGAATGTATAAACAAATTGGAATTGTAACCGGCGGAGGTGACGCACCGGGCTTAAATGCGGTTATCAGGGCAGTCGTGAGAACGGCAATCGGAGAATTCGGGATGAGAGTGGTCGGAATTGAAGACAGCTTCGAAGGTCTTCTGGACGACCCGCGCATAATGAAATTGACAACTAAAACCGTCAGCGGTCTGCTGCCGCGCGGCGGAACGATTCTCGGAACGCGCAACACGGGAAGTTTCTGTGTTTTTGAGGACGGCAAGCCGACTTACCCGAATGAAGTTTTGCGCAGAGCGATTGAAAATCTTGAAAAACTAGAAATCGAAGCCCTTATCGTGGTTGGCGGCGAAGGCACATTGGCGATTGCCGAGCAGTTTTACATACGCGGCGTTCCCGTTATCGGCGTGCCGAAAACGATTGACAATGATTTGGCGGCAACCGAGCTGACATTCGGGTTTATGACCGCGAT
>DATHTS010000629.1:0-7256 GCA_035462935.1 Pyrinomonadaceae bacterium | reverse complement strand
AAACAGACATTGCGGTTTTCCGACCTTCGACGGGCGTTTGGTATTTACAGCGTTCAAAAGAAGGATTTACGGCAGTGCAGTTTGGTTTGGAAAACGATATTCCGATACCGAATTTTTATCGTCGTTAAGTGATTTCAAAATAGAAAAAAAGCTCTGTTCGATATTCGGCAGAGCTTTTTTTTCTTTCAGGAAATTTTACCCGACTACTTCAACGCCTTTCCAAAACGCCACGCGGTTTTCAATCTCTTTCGCCGCGTCTTTCGTTTCCGGGTAATACCAAGCCGCATCCTTGTTTGTTTCGCCATTGACGACAATATCGTAATAGCTCGCCGTGCCTTTCCAGCCGCAAACCGTGTGTGTTTCGCTTGGCTGAAAATACTCTTTGTTTATAGAATTTTCGGGAAAATAATGATTTCCTTCAACCACAATCGTATTATCGCTTTCGGCTAAAATTGCGCCGCGCCATTTTGCTTTCATAAACGAAAAATAAACTTTCCACAGCAAAATGGCAAAAGAAAAAATAAAACAATGTCGGAAATGCTGATAAAACAGACATAAAGTGCGGGAAATAAGAAGAGAGAAATTAACACTTTTTGTTAGTTTCAAATTTTTACGAACGTAAATTTATAAAAAGAAAAAACGCGAAAGACGGTTTCCCGACCTTCCGCGTTCCTTCAGTTGCAGGGGTGTGTTTGAAATTTAGTGTGCCGTAATCGAACAATGCACGATGTCTCCAAGCGGGACAATCGGCGCGCGATAATCGTTGTAGTTGATTTTCTGATCTTTACCGGAAAAGACGTAAATATCGAAGCCGTAGGCATCCAAGAAGTCGGCTAACTCAATCGAACTCGGCATATATAACGACTGCGAGAAGCCCAATTCTTCTCGTATTTCAAGCATCCGCTCGATAACTTCGAGCGGCGCGAAACGGCTGATTGGGTCTCTGTAGGTTGCCATAATATTTTTTTCAAATCGCTGCCCAAATGTTCGGGCAACAACTTAGATAACGTTTTACCTGCAAAGGTTGTTCCAAAACTTCATGCAACATTTCGCAAATCTTTTTCCTCTAACTAATTGAAAAACAGATTGCTTTTGAAACCTTATTGGAATACAATAAAACTCTCGGGAAATTATCGAAACAGAGTTAAAATCAGAAACATTTCTGGAAGTTGGAGAAAAAATATGAAAAGAATTTTGCATAGCTTTTTGATGCTGAGCGCGTTGAGCCTTTTATTTTCCGGAATAGTTTTGGCTCAGGATGATGACCGCATTTCTTCCGTTGTCAGCGAGGCTTACGTTATCTCCGCAAAAGCGGGCGGCGTGAATTTTGTTGAAGGTAAAGTTGCGGTCGCGCGGAAAAATGCGAGAAGCGGGTATTTGCTGAAAGGCGATAAATTGGAAATAGGCGATAAAGTTTCGACCGGGGTGGAAAGCCGCGCCGAGATTTTGTTGAATCCCGGTTCTTATGTTCGTTTGGGAGGAAACACGGATTTTGAGTTTGTAAATACCTCGCTCGATAATTTGGCGCTGAACCTCAAAGGCGGCAGCGCTATGTTTGAGGTTTTTGCCGACAATGAATTTAAAGTTACCGTCAACACGCCGAAAGGACGATTTTATCTGGTTGATTCGGGTATTTACAGAGTTGACGTTTTAGCGGGCGGCGCGGGAAAAATTTCCGTCTTTAAGGGCAAAGCCCAGGTCGGCGATATGAATGCGACGGAAGTCAAAAAAGGCAGAACGGCTATTTTTGACGGCAATCAAGTTGCGGTTGAAAAATTTGACCGCGACGAAAAAGGCGAATTGGAAATTTGGAGTAAAGAACGCGCCAAATATTTGGCGAAGGTGAATTCGAGACTTCAAAGGGATGATTTGCGAAACAGCCTGCTTTCTTCATACAGGTATAACCGTTGGGGAATGAATGATTCTTTTGGATTATGGGCTTTTGATCGCTTCAATGGCGTGTATTGCTTTATTCCTTTCGGTTACGGCTGGAGCTCGCCGTATGGTTACTGGTTTAACCGCGACCTCTGGTATTTCCGTCTTCCGCAATACGTTTATGTTTATCAGCCGACGATAAGAAACAACAATAACAACGGGAATAATAATTCCGGCAATACCGGCGCGGTAGTCCGCGAACCGAGACAAACGACCGTTCCGCCGTTCCAAAGAGTGCAGAGAGGTGTTGACCGGAGAGTTCCTGACTCAACGGTTGATATTATGCCGCGACCCGGAATCAATAGATCTTCGAGTCCTCCGGCGGCTGTTCCTTCAATGCCGGCTAACGATTCGCCTCCGATGGTAAGAGGCGGTAAAAGAGGTAACTAGGATTTATTAAATTGATGAGTAAAAGCGGGGAGAAAAATACTTCCCGCTTTTTTATTTTAAAAATTGAATTATTACAGCCGCTTGCTGCGGTTGGGTTTCGATGTATCTTTCGAGAAACGGCTGGAAAATCAGAAACAACGCCTGAATCCCGTTAAAAACAAAATGCAGTGCGATGCAGGGCAGCAAATTCCCGGTTTTGGCTCGAACCAAAGTTAAAATCAAACTTACTAAACAAATCATCGAAATCGAAACAAAATCGGGGACATATTGGGGAACGTGAACCAAAGCGAAAAGCAAAGTTACCAGAAATACCGCCAGCGGAACGCCGAAAGTTCTTTGAAAAGCAGAATATAAAACGCCGCGATAAACGACTTCTTCAACCAGAGGCGCGGTGAAGGTCGCTAAAAAAGCAACCAAATAAACCGCCGTGCGCGAGGTTTTCAAAATACGCATAAGCTCGTTTTCCTTCTCGCCGAAATAAGAAGTCAGAAACGCCGCCAAAACCAGAATCAGAGCCGTAATGACGAAAATATGCCAGATTCGGAACTGATTAAAACGCCAGCCGAGCGTTTGGCGAAAGGAGAAGGTATTGAACTTCGTAACCACAACCCAAGCCAAAGCGAGCGTAAGAATATGCGCCGGAATAATGGCGACCAGCGAAACCAGACTGCTTGTAATATCGTTTTGGATTACATCCTGAAGCTGCTCACGATTGTAAAAATCAACGCCTGCCGAAACCAAATAAACTCCGACAAAAATCGTGGGAAAAATAAAAATAAAAAATACGCTCATCAGCCAAACCGAAAACGCCATCCCGCTGTTCCATGGCGGATTGTCCGGCGTCGGATTTATTAATGCCTCGGATGTTTCGGTTTCTTCTTTCAGGTTCAGCGCGGAAAATTCGTTTTCTTTCAATTCTTCGTTTTGCACGGAAAAAGTTTAACTAAATAAGTTTTAAGTTCCAAATTCGGATTTTAAAGTTTAGATTTTAACCAAAACTTGGAACTTAAACTTTTTTCTGCTAACCTGTAATCCCGTGGAGCAACACGGCGAAAATCCCCGAAAAAATGTAACGGCAGTTATTCCGGCACGCTTCGATTCCGTCAGGCTGGGAGGGAAACTTTTGCTTCCGCTTGCCGGAAAGCCTTTGATTCTTCATACTTTAGAGCAGACGAAAAAAGCCCGCAACGTTTTCCGCGTGATTGTTGCGACGGATGATGAAAGAATTTTGAGAGCGGTTGAAGAAAGCGGGAACGAAGCTGTATTAACTTCAAAAAATCACCAATCGGGAAGCGACCGCATCGCCGAAGTCGCCGCAAATCTGCCGGAAAACTCGATAATTGTTAATGTGCAGGGCGATGAGCCTCTGATTTCACCAGGCACGATTGAAAAAGCGGTTGATGCCATTTTACAAGATGAATCGGTTGAAATGGCGACCGTCTGCGAGCCGATTTTTGAAATTAAAGATGTTTTGTCGCCCGATGTCGTTAAGGTCGTAACTGATGAAAACGGTTTCGCGCTTTATTTTTCGCGGTCGCCGATTCCGTTTCCGCGCGAAGCCGTCAGAAGATACGGCAGTTTGGAAAACGCTTTGAAAGAAGAAAAAGATTTGCTTTCGCTTTATCGAAAACACACCGGGATTTATGTTTACCGGCGCGAATTTTTATTGAAGTTTACAAAACTGCCTCAGACTTTTTTGGAAAAAACCGAAATGCTCGAGCAGCTTCGCGCTTTGGAAAGCGGCGCGAGGATTAAAGTTGTTGAGGTTGCGGAAAAATCAATCGGCGTTGATACGCGGGAAGATTTCGAGCGCGTCAGAGAAATTCTCGAATCGCAAACGATTTCGTATCGAGAGGCGAGAGCCGAAGACATTCCGCAGATTGCTAGAGTTCACGTTGAATCGTGGCAGAAATCTTTCGCTGGAATCACGCCGCAGGAACATTTAGACAAAATGTCGGTCGAAAACCGTATCGGGCAATTTGAGAAAGCCTTTTCTCAAAATTCATTTTATAAAATGTTCGTCGCTGAAACCGTTGAAAACAAAATTGTCGGCTTTGCCGATTTCGGCGAGTCGCGCATCGCAGATTCTTTCGATGCGCAGATTTATGCGATTTATTTTCTGCCCGAGTTTCAGAGAAAGGGAATCGGAGGAAATCTTTTTCGGCTTTGCCAAAAGGAAATGTCGGCGCGGGGCTTCAAATCTATGTGTCTGGACACGCTCGAAATAAGCCCGTATCGAAGCTTTTATGAAAAAATGGGCGGGCAAATCGTCGGCGAGAATAGACATTATTTAGCCGGAATCGAATATAAAACCGTGATTTACGGCTGGAGCGATTTAAACGAAAAAATATGAGCGATTGGATTGGATTAATATTTTTTGCATTGCTGATTGTCGCGGTTTTTGTCGGTTTGAAAATTTTGAGCAAACCCGTTAAAAGAACTGAAGAAGAATTTGAGCGAAACGCGGCGGAAAGCGCTTCTATGCTAGGCGCGAGTATGAACGCTTTGCAGGAATTGATGAATCCCCAAGCAGCAAAGGCAAAGGAAGTTCAAACGCAATTGAAAGAAGGACGCTACAATAAAAAGAAACGCGAAGGAAAAGCTAACGGCAATGCGGAAGAAAGCGAGTAAAAAGCAGAGGAACAAAATCGAATCTGGAATTTGGAATCTGGAATCTGAAATTAACAAAGAACAAAGGACGAAGGACAAATGACAAAATATATTTTCGTAACAGGCGGCGTGGTTTCGAGTTTGGGGAAAGGTTTGGCGGCGGCTTCGATTGGTTGTCTTATGGAAGCGCGCGGGTTAAAAGTGCAGATGATGAAGCTTGACCCATATATCAACGTTGATCCCGGTACGATGTCGCCGTTTCAACACGGCGAGGTTTTCGTAACGGACGACGGCGCGGAAACCGATCTCGATTTGGGGCATTACGAGAGATTTACAAACGCCAGACTTTCGCAGGCGAATAATTGGACGAGCGGCAGAATTTATCTTTCGGTTATCGAAAAAGAGCGGCGCGGTGATTATCTCGGCAAGACGATTCAAGTTATTCCGCACATTACGGACGAAATAAAAATGGCGGTTCGCCATGTCGCCGAAAAGGAAAAACCGGATGTTTTGATTGTCGAAATCGGCGGGACGGTCGGCGACATCGAGAGTTTGCCGTTTATGGAAGCGATTCGTCAGATGGGCAATGAAGAAGGCAGAAACAACGCGATTTTCGTTCACGTTACGCTTGTTCCTTACATCGCCGCCGCCGGTGAGCTGAAAACCAAACCGACGCAGCATTCGGTTAGAGAATTACGCGAAATCGGTATTCAGCCCGATATTTTACTCTGCCGTTCGGATCGTCCTTTGTCTTTGGATTTGAGAAGAAAAATCGCGCTTTTCTGTAATGTTCAGGAAAGCGCCGTCATTTCCGCTCTGGACGTGAAGACGATTTATGAAGTTCCGCTTTTCTTTCACGAGCAGGGCTTGGATGAATTGATTGTGGATTTGCTCAAACTCAAAGAACAGTTTCCGACGGCTGATTTAAGAGATTGGCGCGAGCTTGTTTCCATAATTAAAGAGCCGACGAATGAAGAAGTTAAAATCGCCATCGTCGGGAAATATGTCGAACTTGAAGATTCTTACAAATCTTTGCGGGAAGCATTAACGCACGCGGGCGTGGCGAATAATCTGCTCGTGAATGTTGTCTGGGTTGAATCGGAAAATTTGGTGCAGGACGATTACGAAACCCAGCTCCAGGATTTCGACGCCATTCTCGTTCCCGGCGGTTTTGGCAAACGCGGGATTTCGGGAATGCTTCGCGCCATCAAATACGCGCGAAAATCGGGAACGCCGTATTTCGGAATTTGTCTGGGAATGCAGACGGCTTGCATCGAATTTGCCCGAAACGTCTGCGGTTTGCGCGATGCCGATTCGACGGAATTCAATGCCGAAACTCCTTTTCCGATTATTTTTAAATTGCGCGAGCTTGTAAACGTCGAGGAACTCGGCGGCACGATGCGGCTCGGCGCTTGGGATTGTAATTTAAGGGATGATTCTTTGGCGCGGGAAATTTACAACGGCGCGGAACAAATTTCCGAAAGACACCGCCACCGCTTCGAATTCAATCCTGAATTTCGCCAAATTTTGGAGCAACACGGATTGATTATCAGCGGCATTTCGCCTGACGGAAAATTTGTCGAAATGATCGAACTGCCGAGAGAAACGCATCCGTATTTCGTCGCCTGCCAGTTTCACCCCGAATACAAATCGAAGCCGCTCAACGCGCATCCGCTTTTCGTTTCATTCGTAAAAGCCGCCTGGCAAAATCGTTTGAGAAGCGAAAATTTGAAAGAGGATGTTACGAGCGATAAAAAGATTGAAATGCCGGAGCGTGCGGCAGTTGCCGGTGAAGAATGAATATTGAGATAAGAAAAGTCGGTTTATCGAATATTCGGGAACTGCAAAAAATCGGTATCGAATCATATTTGCCGCATTATGCTCATTTATGGAAACCGAACGGCATCGAATGGTATATGAACCGATGTTTTGGTAATGAATTTCTTCAAAACGATCTTTTAGACACAAACGTCGAATATTATATTGCCGAAAATAACGGCGAAAATATCGGGATGATGAAGCTCGTTTTGAAAAAGCCTCTGCCGGATTCCGAAATTGAAAATGCGTTGTATCTCGAAAAAATTTATTTTGTTAAAGAATGGACGGGAAAAGGCGTAGGCAAGAAATTGATTGAGTTCGCGTTAAATCGCGCAGTGGAACTCGGACGCGATTGTGTTTGGCTGATGGCGATGGATACTTCGGCAAAACCTATTGAAGCATACGAAAAAGCCGGATTTTCTATAAACTCTTATACGATGTTAAGCGAGGAATTTGAATTGATGAAAGGGTAGTGAACTAAAAGTAATGCTATTTGAAAATTT
>DATHTS010000628.1:0-6543 GCA_035462935.1 Pyrinomonadaceae bacterium | reverse complement strand
CTGCTGTAATTGTTTGAGATTTATGCTGCCGCCTGTGGATTCGCTGAGGTTGGCGCGATTCGCGCCAACCTCAGCGCCGCCGGATTTTACGCTTTCGATTTGCCGCATTACGTCGGCAATCTGCTTTTCGCGCTTTTTGGCTTCCCGGTGTAAACCGGCAATTTCCGGCTCGTCGGCGCGATTTAGACGGCTGTAAAACCAATTTAATTCTTCCCGTAAACTCAGCAATTTTTCCGCAAGCTCTTTATTTTGCGGCGAGTTTTCAAGCTTCTCATTTTCCAAATTTTGATTTTCCTCCTCCAAACTTTGAAGGGTTTCCGTCAGAGAACGCGCTCGCGCTTTTTCAATCGTCAAAAAGGCTTTTTCCGTTTTATTTTCCGCCAGATAAACTTTGGCGAGATTTTCAAACGGAGCGAGCTTGTCCGCCAGAAACGCCATCCGAAATTCCTCAGCCGGAAGCGGCGCGCGAAGCGTTTCGATTGTGTTGACCGCTTTCTTAAAATGATTTTCGGCTTTCCGGTAATTTTTCCGCGCGGCGAACAATTTTCCGAGCGAAGTCTGCGCCGCTTGAGCTAAAACGGGTTGTTCCTGCTGAACGGCTTCGGCAAAAGTTTTCTCTAACAAATCTTCAGCTTTTGCATTTTTATTCAAATTTCGTAAAGCCTCGCCGTGAAGCCATTGAGCTGTTAGCTGCTGACGGAAATTCGAGCTGTCGGCTAAAAGCTTTTCGGCTTGTTTGGCGAAATTCAGAGCTTCACGATAATTTTTTTGCGAAATCGCGAGCTTGGCTTGCATTATCTTGACAATCGCCCTGCCGACTTCATTTTTTTCCGAGATATAAAGTTTTTCCGCTTTTTTAAGCTGCCGCTTCGCGGCTTCCGTTTTCTGCAAAACAACCGCCGCGCGGCTGAAATTCGCCCGCGCCCTGGCTTCCTCGCCTTGTAATTTCAGTCTGGAAAGCTCGTCCGCGACTTTTTTATAAATGGAAAAAGCTTCTTCGGCGAGATTCAATTCAAGATAAATATCCGCGATTTCCAGATCGGCAATCGCCGTCTGGTGCGGCATTTTCAGCGTTTCGTATTTCCGGCGCGAAAGCTCCAGAAAGCGCAGCGCTTCGCCCAGCCGTCCGCGAAACAAGGCGAGATTTCCCAAACTAGCTTCGATTTCAGCTTCTGTTACCGCCATCCCCGCTTTTCGCGCTTTTGCCAATGCCTGATCATAAAACTTTTCCGCGCGGCGAAAATCGTTAAGCTCGGCGTAAGTATTGGCGAGGCTGTTTTCGCACATCGCCAATTCTTCGATATTTTCAATTTTGCGAAACCGTCGGTGAGCTGAGAGATAGTATTTTTCGGCGTCCCAATTCAGCTCGCGGCGGGCGACCAGATTGCCGAGATTTTTCTCGATTTTTCCCATCGTCAGCTCGTCGCCGAATTTTTCAAGGATTTCCAAGGTGTTTTCGCCGCATTCGATAGCCTGCTCGTAGCGACCAAGCATTGCCAGAGCGATCAGTTTGGCGACCTGCGTATTTGCCGCCTCGTATTCTTTGTTTATTTGGTTGAAAATTCCGGCGGCGCGGTCGAGATGCTCAATTGTCGCTTCCATTTTCCCTTTTGTTAAAGAGTAAATTCCTGCAACCCATTCGGTTAAAGCCGAAATTTCATCATCCGAGGTTTTTTCGAGTAAAAGTTTGAGTGTATTCAGCGCATTTTCCACCTTGTCAGGCTCGGCTGACCACGAGCGGTAATAAGTATCTTTCAGAGCGTAGGCGAGTTTGAGAAAATCCACTTCCGGAACATTTTCCAGCAGCTTTTTGCGCGCTGTTTTTGTTTTCGCCCGAATTAATTTTTCCGCCAACTCCTGAAAATCCATTTTTCTTAAACAAAAAGAAAGGCGAGCGAGACTCACCTTTTTAATTTTTTACATAAAACTGAAAAAAACTTAATTCGGTTTTTGTATTCGGAATTAAGCATCATTTTCACTTAATTCCAAGTTCTCAATCACGATTTCGCCGTTTTCAGTTTTCAGGATTAAATCATAGATTCCTTTCGGAATCCGATTAAATCTAAATTCGCCTAATTCGTCGGCGACGGTTTCAAAACGACCGAGTTTTATCCGGCAGTTTTCAAAGCCTTCGCCCAATATCTGTCCGTGCAAACTGAAGCCTTTTTCGCCTTTGGAAATTCGCAAGTCAACCGCCGTTTCGCCCGCCTGAAAAAGCATCTGGCGAGCTTGCGAGGCGGAAGCGGAACGCTCGCCGAAAGCCGCTTTGCCGGGCGATAAATCCATCTGCAAAACCGCCAAGAATTTTTTCACGGCGCTTTTTTCCGGTTCGGCGGCGCGGGCGCGGAAGATGTCTTTCGCCCATTTTATCGAATCCAGCGGCGCGTCAACCGAATCATCCGTTTGCATCAGGCTGATGATTTTGGCGATTTTTTGCTCTTCCGAGTTTTCTTTCTTCATTAATTTCATGGGCTCGTTTGCCTTTCTGAACAAACAGTGCCGCCTGTCGGCTGAAAAAGACAAACTCGCAAAAATTTATCTCGTCAAAATTTTCGCCAGCTTTTTCAAGCACCGCATCCGCAACGGGCTGATGCTCGTTTCGCCGACTCCAATCGCTTTGGCGACTTCGACATAAGAAGCTGGCGGTTCGGTCAGATAAATCATCGAAAGAATTTTTTGACAGCGTTCTTCCAATTCCCGCAAAGCCGCGCGGATTAAATGCTGTTCTTCCAATTGAATCAGAACTTCGTCGGCAAGCGGCGCGGAATCCTGCAAGCTCGCCATTTCAAATTCCATTTCCTCTTCGCTTTCCGGCGAATAAAAACCTTTCTCGCCGCGAACCGCGCCCCAAGTCTTGAATTTGGCTGTCGTTACCAGCCAAGAGCGAATTTTTTCGGGCTGCTCGATATCATCCAGCTTTTCGAACAGCGTGAGAAAAACTTCCTGAAAAATGTCAGCCGCCTGTTCTTCCGACAAACCTGCGCGGCGCGGAATGGCGAAAATCAGGCGCTGATACCGATCAACCAATTTGTTCCAAGCCGTTTCATCACCGCGCCGACAGTCTTTTATAAGCTCTGCATCGGATTTTTCCAAGCCTTTGGCGGAAAATTCGGCTTGTAACTTTTTTGCGGTTTTTATCATTAATTCCGTGGGCGCGTTATTTTTAGCTTTTGAAATTGTAGGCAAAAAGGGCGCGATAGGCAATTAAGAAATCTTGTTGCTAATGCTTGTCTCATCTACGTTTGAGATTTAATTATTCGGTGAAGTATCAATCGAAAATATTCAGTGCGAAATTTTAGGCGGAAATTATCTTCGCATTTTAATTTGCAACAAAGCCAACTAATAAGGCATCATAGAGGGCGTAGTTAATTCCTACTCTCTTTTATCAACGGTGTTCGCCTCATTTTGTTTGATGGCGTTTCGGATGTTCGAGGGCAGGCAGGCTTTAATAATTTTGAAGCCGCTCATCGTGAGCATTCAAACGCAGTTTCTTCTTACCGACCGTTTACCGGAAGCACACTTCGTTAGAAAAATATATTGACTCCTAGAAAGGAGCGGAGCGTTTTTTGTTCGCCGAAATTTTGCGCGCAAATCTGCTCTGATATTTCTACGCGAAGATTTGCCGAAAAATTATCTCGCAAATCACGCCTTTCAATTTACAAATTGCCGCCGTTTATTCGGTCGGGCAATTAATAAGAATAATAAATGAATTTTAAAGAACTTGGCTTGAAGTCTGCCTTGGTGCAAACTTGCGAGTCGCTCGGTTATACAGAACCGACACCGATACAAAAAGAAACGATTCCCGTTATTTTAGAAGGCTCCGACGTAATCGCCGGCGCTGAAACGGGAACAGGGAAGACGGCGGCATTTTTGCTTCCGTTGATTCAAAGATTGATGGAAAACAAACCGAAAGGCATCGCCGTCCTGGTGCTTGCGCCGACGCGCGAGCTTGCTTTGCAGATTGAAATAAACTGTCGCCAGTTTGCGCCGAAAAAATTGCGCTGTGTCGCGCTAATCGGCGGCGCGGGCTACAAGAAGCAAATCGAAGGCTTGCGCGGCGTGAACATTATTGTTGCGACTCCGGGACGTTTGATGGATTTTATGCAGCAGGGCGCGATTGATTTTTCAAATCTTCAGACGCTCGTGCTGGACGAAGCCGACCGGATGCTCGATATGGGATTTTTGCCTGCTATCAAGCGAATCCTTAAAGCCTTGCCGGAAAAACGCCAAACGCTTTTCTTTTCGGCGACGATTACCAGAGAAGTAGAAACCATCGCGCATTCGATGATGAACACCAAGCCGGAATCTATCGAGATCAGCCGTCGCGGAAAGACTGCCGGAACGATTGAGCAAACTGTTTATCCGGTTGCGGCTAATTCAAAAACCGTGCTTCTTCTGGATTTGCTCGAACGCGAGAAATTCGAGCGCGTTCTGGTTTTTACGCGCACAAAACGCGGCGCGGACAAACTCGCGCATATTCTCGAAAAGCGCGATCACAAATCGAACCGCATTCATGGCGACCGCTCGCAATCGCAGCGCGAAGCCGCTCTGCGCGGTTTCAAGACCGGAAAAACCCGTGTTTTGATAGCGACCGACGTAGCGGCGCGCGGGATTGATATTGATTCCGTCTCGCATGTGATAAACTATGATATACCGGAAGCGCCAGAAGATTACATTCACCGCATCGGTCGCACGGGAAGAGCGGGAAATACAGGTCGCGCTATTACGCTTGTAACGCCGGGCGAGGAATTTACGATGCGGGAAATTGAAAAATTGACCGGTCAAAAGGTCGAGCGCGTTTTGCTGCCGAATTTTGGCGGTGTTTTGCCAGCGGCGGAAATTTCTGCCAAACGTTTTGCGTCAGGCAGAAAGAGCAGTCGCTCTTTTCGCTCGAGACGAGCCAGATAAAAGGAAAATAAATATTTATGAAAACCAAAAAATTTGAAGCCGGAGAAACGGTAGAAATTCAATGCGCATCGTGTGAGCTTGAGCAAGTTCACACTATCGAAACAGTAACCAAACAAGGAAAAATAACCAAAACCACTTGTCAGGTTTGCGGAACTGGAAACACTTACAGCAAAGGTATTAAGACTTCGACGGCAATGTCGAAAACAAAATCTTCCGCTCCATATGACCGGACGAACAAATACCGCAAAGGACAGGGAATGATGCATTCGATTTTCGGTCCGGGCGAAGTAACCGCCGTTATCGAGCCGCAAAAAATTGACGTTCTCTTCGGCGACCGTACGCGTCGTCTGATTCACGCTCAACAGTAAATTTGGAATTTTTTAAAACAAAAAAGCGGCTCGATTTATCAAGCCGCTTTTTCGTGCTGTCGAAAAAAATCTATCTTCTTCGCAAAAGAAAACCTAAAATCAAGCCCGCCGCAGCCGAAATCAAAATAGTTTGACCGGGATTTTTCCGGGCGTATTCCTTCGCGTCTTCAACCAATTCCTGCGGTTCTTTATTTTGCAGTTCCTTGAACTTTTCGTTAGCGACCGCAAATTTTTCGCTGGCGTAATCTTTCGCTTTCATCGCCGCTTCGTTTAAGCGTTGACTGTATTCCTGAGCTTGTCCTCTAAATTCATTCATATAATCGCCTCTTGTCGTTTCATCTTCGCCGTTGTATGTATCGGCTGGAACTAAACTTTCTTCTTGTTTAATCGGTTCGTATTCGTTCATTTCTTTACATCTCCCTTGTTAAAAATTTTAAGCCTGAGCTTTGAATTTAATAACGAATTATATCACAAAAAGTTCGTGCGTTTCGGCTTGACATAATTTATACCAAATGCGAAAGTAAGTAAGCACTTACTTAGTCTTATAAAAAGGAAGTAAAAAATAAAAATTGAGTAAAGATTTAATAGAGAAAGACACCGTCACACAAACGGGAAGAATGCCGGCGGAAGAGCGCCGGTTACAGATTTTACAGGTTGCCATCGGGCTTTTTTCGCGCTGTGGTTTTAGCGGCACAACGACCAAGCAGATTGCTAACGGAGCGGGCATTTCGGAGGCGATAATTTTTCGTCATTTCTCGACGAAAGACGAGCTTTATCACGCCATTCTCGACCATCTGGCTTGTGAAGGCGGATTAAAATCGCCGCCTTGGGAATCGGACGAGACGCATAAAAAAGCCGTTGAAGAAAAGGACGATTTTACGTTTTTTTATAGCTTTGCCCTCCACGCGCTTCGGCATCAGCAGTCCGATGTCGAATTTATGAGGCTTTTGTTTCACTCGGCGCTGGAAGGGCACGAATTGGCGAGCATCTTTTTCGAGCAGTTCATAACTCCGATTTACGATTATCTTTGTTCTTATATTAAAGCGCGTCAGGCAGACGGCGCATTTCGTCAACTTGAACCGCGCGTCGCGGTCAGAGCGTTTATGGGAATGCTGATTCATCATTCTTTGAACAACATTTTATGGGACAAAAGACGGCGCATCCTGGATATTTCCAACGAAGATGCGGCGCGGGAATTTGCCGCGATTTTATTGCAGGGAATAAAGAAATAATGAATCGAAAGCGGCGAAAAATCCGCGTTTAAAAA
>DATHTS010000627.1:0-3544 GCA_035462935.1 Pyrinomonadaceae bacterium | reverse complement strand
TCAACCGGATCAATGATGTCATCGAGCGCCGTGCAGCCGACAATCCTATCGCGCAGGGATTCGACTACCTCACCGTTACGGATAATCGCTTCGGCTCTGATACCTCTGATCGTGCCGCAATCCTGCTCGGCAATGATCACGTCCTGCGCCACGTCAACCAGACGGCGTGTCAGATAACCCGAGTCAGCCGTTTTGAGCGCCGTGTCAGCCAAACCTTTTCGCGCGCCGTGCGTCGAGATAAAGTATTGCAAAACGTTCAAGCCTTCGCGGAAGTTGGCGACAATCGGCGTTTCGATAATCTCGCCGGACGGCTTCGCCATCAGCCCGCGCATACCGGCAAGCTGACGAATCTGCGCTTCCGAGCCTCTCGCGCCCGAATCAGCCATAACGAGAATCGGGTTCAGCTCGTTGCGCTGTTTCTCGCGCACGTCCATCGCCTTGAACATTTCCTTCGCCACGCGGTCGGTAACCTCCGACCAAATCTGCGTAACTTTGTTGATGCGCTCCATATTGGTCATCGTCGCATCTTCGTACTGCCGCTGCAGATTATCAACTTCTTCGCGCGCCTGTTCGATAATCTCGGCTTTGTTCGGCGGCGTAACCATATCGTCAATACCGATGGAAACCCCCGCTTTGGTCGCATACAAAAATCCGAGATTCTTAATATCGTCGAGCAAACCGACAGTCTGGTCGTGTCCGAGCCGCAAATGGCAGAAGTTGACCAGCGACTGCAAGCCTTTTTTCTTGAGCGTTCCGTTGACAAACGGCAAGCCTTCCCTTGTTAAGCGGTCGTTGAAAACGATGCGCCCGACGCTGGTGTCAATAATCGTGTCGGCGTTATGACGAATCGTCGCCCGCATCACGTCTTGATTGTTGTGTTCTTTCGGCAAATCAATCAAATCGCCGCGCCAGCGAAGCCTGATTTTTGTTTGCGTTTCGACGGCTTTGGCATCGAGCGCGAGCAAAACGTCTTCCATCGAATTGAAGACCTTGCCTTCTCCTTTCAAGCCTTCGCGTCCGAGCGTCAGATAGTAGCAGCCCAAAACGATGTCCTGTGAAGGAACCGCAATCGGCTGACCGCTCGCCGGACTCAAAAGATTGTTTGACGCAAGCATCAAAACGCTCGCTTCAATCTGCGCTTCGGCGGAAAGCGGAATGTGAACCGCCATCTGGTCACCGTCAAAGTCAGCGTTAAACGCCGTGCAGACGAGCGGGTGAATTTTGATGGCTTTTCCTTCCACCAAAACCGGCTCAAACGCCTGAATACCGAGACGGTGAAGCGTCGGAGCGCGGTTCAAAAGAACCGGATGCTCGCGGATGACCTCTTCCAGAATGTCCCAGACAATCGGCTCCTGCCGCTCAACCATTTCACGCGCCTGTTTAATCGTCGCGGCGTGCTGGTCTTTTTCAAGTTTGTTATAAATAAACGGCTTGAATAATTCAAGAGCCATTTTCTTCGGCAAACCGCACTGGTGTAGTTTCAATTCCGGTCCGACCACGATAACTGAGCGACCGGAATAATCAACGCGTTTGCCGAGTAAGTTTTGGCGGAAACGTCCCTGCTTTCCTTTCAGCGTTCCGCTCAAAGATTTCAGCGGGCGATTATTCGCACCACGCAGAACGCGCCCGCGTCTGCCGTTGTCGAACAGAGCGTCAACCGCTTCCTGGAGCATTCGCTTTTCGTTGCGGACGATTACTTCCGGCGCGCGCAGCTCAATCAGTTTTTTCAAACGGTTGTTGCGGTTGATCACGCGGCGGTAAAGGTCGTTCAAATCCGACGTGGCAAAACGTCCGCCGTCGAGCGGCACAAGCGGGCGAAGCTCCGGCGGAATAACCGGAATCACGTCCAAAATCATCCATTGCGGCTCGTTGCCTGATTTTAAAAATGAATTGGCAACTTTTAAACGATTGGAGAATTTTAATTTTTTCTGCTGGGAAGTTTCCTAGCGCATTTTTTGACGGAGCTCGGTAACCAGTTCGGGAATGTCAATTTTCATCAATAATTCCTTGATAGCTTCCGCGCCCATCCGCGCCACAAATTGATTCGGATAATCGCGCATCAATTCACGATAGCGCTCATCCGTGAGCAAATCTTTTTCCTTGAGTCCCGGCACGTCGCCCGGATCAACAACTATGTAAATTTCAAAATAGAGAATTTTTTCCAGATCGCGCAAAGTGATGTCGAGAAGATGCCCGATGCGCGACGGCAAACCTTTAAAAAACCATACGTGCGAGCAGGGCGAGGCAAGCTCGATATGTCCGAGCCGTTCGCGGCGCACTTTCGACTGCGTAACTTCGACGCCGCACTTGTCGCAAATCACGCCGCGATGCTTCATTCGCTTGTATTTTCCGCACAGACATTCCCAATCCGCCACGGGACCGAAAATGCGGGCGCAGAAAAGACCGTCGCGTTCCGGCTTAAACGTGCGGTAGTTGATGGTTTCGGGCTTGGTAACTTCGCCGTGCGACCACGAGCGAATTTTGTCCGGCGACGCGAGACTGATTCTGATAGCCTCAAAATTCGTGCTTAATTGATTTCTGTTTTCCGTTTTGAATTGAATCATAAAAAATAACTCCGTTATTTTGATTTTGGATTTTGGATTTTGGATTTTAGATTTGAAAAATAGTTGTTAAAAACATTTTCTTCAATCCAAAATCCAAAATCGGCAATCCAAAATCGTTTAGTCCCCAACAACCTCGCCGACACCGGCAGTTTGCGCATCTATATCAATTTCGTCCTCGTCAAGAAGCTCGACATCCAGACAGAGCGATTGCAGCTCGCGCACCAATACGTTAAACGATTCCGGGATGCCCGGAACGAAATCGGCTTCGCCTTTAACGATGGTTTCGTAAATCTTCGAGCGACCAGCCACGTCGTCGGATTTGCAGGTCAAAAGCTCCTGCAAAATATGCGCCGCGCCGTAAGCTTCGAGCGCCCAGACTTCCATCTCACCGAATCTCTGTCCGCCGAATTGTGCTTTACCGCCCAAAGGCTGCTGCGTAATCAAGCTGTATGGTCCGATTGAGCGAGCGTGAATCTTATCGTCCACAAGGTGCGAAAGCTTGAGCATATAAATATAACCGACGGTTACCTTCTGCTCGAACTGCTCGCCAGTCAAGCCGTCGTAAAGCCGCGTTTTGCCCGAAGGTCCGACCGAAGGCGGAAGCTTCAACTCATCGTAGCGATTGTTCGCCATACCGATGTATTTCTTGATTTCCTCTTCGGTTGCCCCGTCAAAGACCGGCGTCGCGAAATGAACTCCGAGAACGCGAGCCGCCCAACCGAGATGCGTTTCGAGAATTTGCCCGACGTTCATACGCGACGGTACGCCGAGCGGATTAAGCACGATATCAACCGGCGTCCCGTCCGGCAAATACGGCATATCTTCTTCCGGCAGAATGCGGGCGATAACGCCTTTGTTGCCGTGCCGACCAGCCATCTTGTCGCCGACCGAAAGTTTGCGCTTCATCGCCACGAAAACTTTCACCATTTTGATAACGCCCGGAGGAAGCTCGTCGCCTTGTTTCAATTTGGTGATTTTTT
>DATHTS010000626.1:0-1913 GCA_035462935.1 Pyrinomonadaceae bacterium | reverse complement strand
CGCTTCCGCTTTAAGTCAAAGGAGAAAAACTATGAAGTATGAGGTAAATTCTACTGTGCTAAATCGTTGACGTGCATCGTTAAACGGGATTTATAACGCGCCGCCGTATTTTTGTGCAGTAGACCCTTGTTGACCGATTTATCAATCAACGAAATAGTCGGTTGTAAAAGCTGCTGAGTTTCCTCTTTGTTGCCGCTCGCCAAAGCTGCGCGCAGTTTTTTGATCTGCGTTCGCAATTTGCTCACATTATTCTTGTTAATGGCGCGGCGTTTCTCGTTTTGTCTGACACGCTTTTCAGCGGATTTATGATTCGGCATTTCTTTAATTTCCTATAGTGAAAACTTTCTCATTCAGAGAAATTACAAAGTATAAGTTTTGAAAAAAGACTTGTCAAGCGCGGGTTTAATAATCAAGCCTTGAAGAAAACGTGTGCATCACGTCAACCAGAAGGACGACAATCGGCGGGTAAAAAATCAATTCCGGTTTTAGCGAAGCCGAAAAAGTGGTCGGCATCATCGCCGTAACAAACAACTGCAAATAGTCGCCGATCAACAATCCGATACCTAAACTGACGAAAACGCCCAAAACGATAAAAGAAATCGCTGCAAATCGGGAATAGGGTCGGGTTTCTTCCTTAATCTCCTCCAAAATTGAATCGTGAATATTTTCAGAACTGTAAGTGTATCGTTCAAAAGCATCCCGAAGCCGGCTGAACAAATGTAAAATTCCGATAATAAAAAGCGTGAGCAAAACGATTTTGCCGATAATATGCGAGTTGGTCCACAACGTCGGTTTGAAAATTCCGACGAAACAGGTCGAAAGAAACAGCGCGACCAACGGGAAAATCACCCTTTGCAAAGCCAAAGATTCGCGTCTTTCTTCGGCAATCATTCGATCAATAATGTCGTTGTAACGTTTTTCATACGCCATCTGACGCAGGCGTCTGGCGTGCGGATTATCCGAATCTAAAATAGTCGCCTCGCCTTTGGAAGCGTGATAAAACTCATATTTTAATAGTTTTTTATCATAATAGGCTCGTTCCTGCGGATCGCTCAAAATCCGGTATGCTTTAGCGATAAGTGCGAATTCCTGCGAAGATTGTTCCGAACCTTCGTTCACGTCCGGGTGTTTTTTACGCGCTAAGCGACGATACGCCGTCTTTATCTCGGCGGAAGTCGCCTTCGATGAAACCTTCAGGATTTTGTAATAATTCACCATCGCCAAAAAACTCGGATGCGGAGAGTGAAAAAGAAGATGTGCCTGATTTCCTTGAGATTCAGGCACAAAAATTATATCACAATGGTTTTATTTTATGAAAGATTATTCCAGGTCGTCAATCTGCAAACTGATCGGTTCGGCTCCGGCAATTTTTACCGCGTCAACAACTTTTACAACTTCGCCATAAGGTAAAATTCGCGGGGCTTTGATGAAAACGGTTTTGACGATTTCCTTTCCGCTTTCATCAAAAACTCCGTTTTCTGTCCTTTCTCTAATTTTCGTCGAAAGATGCTCGATAAGTTTTTGTGGCTGGCTGACTGTGCCTAAATTATTATCCGTATTTAGCCGAAGCGTTTTGTCGGAATTTATTGAAACGATTAAGGTAAGCGGATTCGGATCGCCTTTTTGAGTCGGCTCTTGCGGAATTTTGGTTTTGAAATCGGAAGGTTTTAGAGGCGTGATAACCATAAAAATTACCAGCAGAACAAGCAGAACATCAATCAGCGGCGTTACGTTTATATTCGGTTTGGTATCATTCATCGGTTTTTCTCCTTTTGAATGTCTTAGACACCGAAAATGAAAAAATGTTCCTGAAAAATTACCGCAAAAAAGCACAAAATTCTCAAAAAAATATTTTGTCCTTTTTGTGCCTTTTTGCGGCTAAAAAACAGCATTAATGGCATTCAAAATCGCCT
>DATHTS010000625.1:0-2126 GCA_035462935.1 Pyrinomonadaceae bacterium | reverse complement strand
ATTTTGGATTCGGAATTCACTTGATGCTGACAACAAAACGCTCCGGCTCATTTCTCAAGCAATTTGTCGGTGCTGGCGACAATAAAATCATTTGTTTTAAGTTCTGGCAAGCCGTCGTAGCCTCGGGCTGTCCGGGCGAATGTGCTTATTGCTTCCTTCAAACCCAATATCCCTATCGCAGCGGAATGTATGATATAAAAGGCACGTTGTTTGATAATCTGACCGACATTGTTCCCGAAGTTCGTAAATGGCTGAAAAGGTCTGGGCGGCAAGGCTTGATAATCGGCGAAAATCAAGACGGGTTGGCGTTTGAATCCCCATATAAAAAACTTCTCGGAGTAACCCCGCTCGAACTGCTGATTCCCCTCTTCCAAAATGAAAATCCCAATGGTCATACGCTAATCATTCTCTCGAAATTTACCGCTACGAAATACGCCGAAGTTTTTGGCGCGTCCCGGCACGTCGTTTTTTCGTGGTCGCTTTCTCTACCTTCCATTAGCCAGAAATACGAAAAGAAAGTGGCGTCCTTGAAAGCTCGTTTAAAAAAAGCCTTGGAGATGAAAAATGCGGGTTATCGAATCCGCTTTCGTCTCGATGCTTTAGCTCCGATTCCGAACTGGGAAAAAGAATTGGAAACCGTTATGGGGCAAATTAACGAAGTCGCGCCTGAAATGCTGACCATCGGTGCGTTGCGTTCCTCGCAAAAAACGAATCTCCGTCGGGCGGCTGACGCTAACAACCGCGACGGCTCTATTTTCGACTATATTTCCGGCAAAGACCCCTCAAAGTTCAAATTTCGCACTGATGCCGAATTTCACCAACAAGTTTTTAAGCGCGTCAAGGAATTGCTCGACGCTAAAACTGCTCTTGGGCTTTGCAAAGAAGATGTTTCGATGTGGCAAACGACCAAATTAGACTGGCAGGGCTGTCATTGTTTAGACGGAAAAGATGACCAAATCGCCCGCGAGCGAGTGAAACTGCTCGATGAACCCGTCAGACCCGTTTTAATTCAGCGCCGCTTACCTTTGTTGGAAAAGCCTTGTGGCGTTGTCAATCCCTAGTCGTTTTCGGGAAATTTTATTTGTTTTAACGCTCTTTTATTTAAAATTATGGAAAACAAAAACTTTGATGATGACAATCAAGCTGCGCTTTTCGACTTAACTCTCTATGATTCATCGAATTTAGTTGAGCCGATTAAATTATTACCGCCGCAACGGACGATTTGGACTGAGAACAAAGCCAATCTTATCGAAAACTACATTCAGTTATTCGTCTATGTTACTAAACACGGAACTTACATTGACGGTTTCGCCGGTCCGCAAGAGCCGGATAAACCTGAGATGTGGGCGGCGAATTTAGTGCTTAAAAGTCAGCCGTGCAGGATGAACAAATTTTATTTATTCGATGCGGTAAAAACTCAATACAAAGCCCTTAAACAACTCAAAGACGAGTGGGATGCGCGAACTTTGACCGATAACCAAGGCAGAAAGGTTTATCGCAAAATCCAAGTCGAACGCGGCGATTTTAATAAGCTCATTCATAAATTGCTCTCTTCCAAAGTCATTGGGCAGAGGGAAGCTACCTTTTGCCTTTTAGACCAGAGAACTTTTGAATGTGAATGGTCAACAGTTCAAGCTCTCGCCAAATACAGAGAGCCGGGATACCGCAAAATTGAATTATTTTACTTTTTGCCGAACTCGTGGCAAGACCGCGCCTTAGCCGCTTTAAAGAGAAATCCGCATAAAGCCCAGTTGTGGTGGGGACGCGATGACTGGGAGCAACTGCGCGAAATGGGCAGCTTTCAGCGGCAGCAAATCTTTTGCGAGCGGTTTCGTGATGAACTCGGCTATAAATACGTCAACCCGCATCCGATTTACCAAAGGGAAAAAGGCGGCGGTCAAGTTATGTATTATATGATTCACGCGACCGACCATGAGGAAGCGCCGGTTCTGATGCGTAGGGCATACAATAAAGCTGTTTGCGTCCCGCCGCCTGACCAACGCGACCTGCCCTTTAACGGCTCTCCGTCCAGCAATTCGCCTGCGAACCGCCGACGCGCTCCGGGTTACAAACCAATTGGCAGGATAAATGCGAGTCCATCACTTTAGGTAGATATTTGCGAGAGG
>DATHTS010000624.1:0-4694 GCA_035462935.1 Pyrinomonadaceae bacterium | reverse complement strand
ATTTTAAAGCGGAAGCTTTAATCGCTTTAAAAAGCGTCCAAAAACACATAGAGATAAAAGGCAAGCGGATGGACGTAATCGCCGTTTCCCGGGTAATCAGAAGCCATAAAGACGGCAGTATCGGGATTTTATGGAAAGAATTGAGGCGCCGGGTTTGGCTGACGGCAATAAAATGAATAATTAAAGATAAATAATGCGGATAATTGGCAAGTTTGTTTTACAAAGGTCATAAACAAAGGTAAAAATTTCTATGTGATTATGCATTTCAGAATTTTCACAATTTGCAGCTTGATTTTGATTTTTCCGAGCCTCATTTTCGCTCAAACCGTCTCGAACGAAAATCAGCCCGCACAAAATTCAAGCGCCAGAATCCGCACTTTTTCACCTTTTCGTAAAAAGCCGAGCGGAGAACAAAAAAAGCAGCTTCAGGCGAGCGCGGAAGATTTAGCCAAACACGCGCAGTTTCTGGAGCAGCCGAAAACCGGAATTTTCCGACTTTTGCCGGAATCCGGCTGTAACGAAAATAAATACGTCATTAATGCCAGCCCGGATTGTCTGAATTATATTCCCGACAGCTCGTATTATTCTTTCCGGGAAAAGGAACACACCGCTGAAATTTTGTCCGATATTCGACTTGAGAAAGGTTATTTAATCAGCGACGGCATTTTGACGCAGGGGATTTTGGTCGAACTCGGCGACATTTCTTTGAAAGATGTTTCGCTTGAAAGCGACGGCTTGGATTTTTTGAGAAATTACGTGCCGGAAACGCTGAGTAAAGACGCATACAAGCAGTTTTTGCAAATAACGAAAGGCATCGGAATCAATAATTTTTTTTACCGGAAGGCTTTGCCTGCAAATGAAAATTCGACCTACGCGCTGCGTGTAATCGCATACAAAGCCAGTATTTTCCAAACCTTTCGTCGCTTTCGCTACAACATTCTGGAAGGCGACAAAAGAATTGATTTAACTTTGGCTTTTCGCGTTATCAGAAAAGATGCGGACGGCAGTGTAACATTACTTTGGAAAGAGCTGGAACGCAGAGAAGCGCCGCGCATCAATTTTCCGAAAAAAAAGAAATAGTTATAAGGTATAATCGTTTGGACGTCATTCTTCCCGGACGGTAAAAGACGTATATTTTAATGAATTTGATACGCTCAGAGACGTTATTATCGCTTTAAGTAAAATAATAGGAGACAATTTATGCAAACTTTAAGACAAACCACGTTAATTTTTTTAAGTCTGATTCTCTTCAGTAATATCGGATCAGCTCAAAATAAAAATACACCTCCGCCGGGTTTATCTCCCGATGAAGCGCAGAGAATAAATCAAGACCAGCAAAAAAGGGCGATTGAAAAACGCGATCAGATTTTAGACCGGGCTAAAGCAAGCGAGCGGGATGTCGGGGTTTTTAGAAAACCTGAGGTCGAAACTTCTCCCGAAAGAAAAGCGGAACGACAGGCGCAGAGAAGAGAAGTATTTGAGAATTGGCGGAAATGGAATCAGATGCTGCTGCCGCCCGCGGCTTATTACGCTGAATACGCGGAGCTGCTGAAAGATAAAAAAATGAATCTGGCGCGTATTTTTGTTGATCGAAAATGTGATGAAGGAAAGACCGTCACAATTCAGGAAATCGAACGGTGCGCCGACGTTATTCCGGTTAAAGGCGGCGGCTCGTTTTATTCCTTCCGGCTTAAAACCCACCGTTATCTCGGATACGATTGGTGGGATATACATTTTTTAGGAGATAGATTTGTTGTTGGCAACAATACGGTTCAGAGCATAATCAGCGAAATCGGCGAAGTTGATCTCGAAGAAATCAAGCTTAGTTCAAAACCGCTGAAGTTCTTGAATGATTACAAGCCGAAAAGGAGCTTGGCGGAAATCAAAGAACAAAATAAACTTTTGGAGAAAGGTTTTAACTCGAACGGTTTTACTTATTCGCTTTCCGCGCCGCTTAAATTGAATTCTACTTATGTGCTGCGTTCAGTTGCTTACCGGGTAAACGATAAATCCCTACGCATTGCTAGAGAAAGTCGAACTAATGTAACGCTCGCCTTCAAGGTTATCGGTCGGGAAAAAGACGGAAGCGTAATTATTCTCTGGAAAGAATTAAAAACGGAATTCCCGCGCAGAGACTTGGAAACGTAATTCCATAACTTTGCAGACAAAATAAATGAAATTAGAACAAAAAATCGCCGTCGTAACCGGCGGAACGAAGGGCATTGGCTATTCGATTGCCGAAAGTTTACTAAAAGCGGGGGCGAAAGTTTTTATTTGCGCGCGGGATAAGGTTGAGATAAAACGCGCTTTGGAAAAACTGAGCGAACACGGCAGCGTTGACGGCGAGATTTGCGATGTCCGCTCGGAAGAACAGGTGCGGATGATGCTCGACGAATGCAAGCGTATTTTCGGCGGCGTTGATATTTTGATAAACAATGCGGGCGTCGGTTTTAACGGCGACACGGTCGAGGAAATGCCGCCCGACAAGTTTCGGCAAACGCTGGAAACAAATCTTTTCGGCGTGTTTTACGCTTGTCATTACGCGATTCCCACAATGAAACAGCGCGGCGGCGGTTATATTATCAATATCTCATCGCTCGCCGGACAAAACCCGCACCCGCGAATGGCGGCTTACAACGCTTCGAAATTCGGTCTGAACGGTTTTACGGAAGCCCTTATGCAGGAAGTCCGTCAGGATAACATCAAGGTCAGCTACATTTGCCCCGGCTCGGTCAATACTCATTTCGGCGGCGATGAACCGGACGAGGAAAAAGCGTGGCAACTTCAGCCGGAAGATATTGCTCAAACCGTCTTGGATTTGCTTAATCATAACGAGCGGAGCTTGCCGAGCAAAGTAGAAATTCGACCGAGCAAGCCTCCGAAAAAGTAAGAGAACTATGAAAAATTTCATTTTAGCCTTCACAGTGCTGCTGCTAACGAGTTTCTCGCTCATTGCTCAAGTGACGAATGAAGAAATTGAACAGCTAAGACAAACTAATCAGGAAGTAATTACAAGATACAGAGAGAATAAATTTGACGATGCTTTGAAAGCCGGTCAGCAAGCTCTCGAAATGACCATCAAAATTTTCGGGGCTGAACACGGGGAAACGGCTAAATCTTATAAAAATTTAGGCGAAATCTACCGCGCCAAGAAGAAATACAAGGAAGCTGCCGAAAATCTTCAAAAAGCCCTTGCTATCTATCAGCAAAATCCTGATCAAAACGTCAATAGAATTGCAGAAACGGCGGAGAGTCTCGGCGTCGTATTGACTCTTGGCGGTAAAAAGGAACAAGCGGAAGAAATTTTCTCACAATCTTTAGCCGCCGCCGAAAAAGCTCTGGGCAGCGAAAGCAAAGAGATTTTGCCGTTTCTTAAAACCACGACGGAGTTTTACATTTATTCAAAACAGTTTGAAAAGGCGGACGAATTTTTTATCCGCCGATTTTTGATTGCTTCTAAAGTTTTTGGCAGCGACAGCGAAGAATTGGATAAAATAGAAGATGAGCGTCTTTGTCTAACATTTCAAACTGCTAAACCGAATGAAATTGTAGAAAGGAACAAAAAGTTTCGTGAGGCAACACGCGGCGCGATTGCAAATAAATCACAAACTTCGGTTAAAGACGGAGTTATAAATGGGAAAGCCGTTTCTCTGCCACAGCCGGCATATCCGGCAAGAGCGAGAGAAGATCGGGCAAGCGGAGTATTTCCCGTAAGAATTATGATTGACGAGGAAGGAAAGGTTATCAGCGCCAAATCTATCTGCGGCGGTCATCCGGCTTTACGAGAGTCGAGCGAAGATGCCGCGCGTAAAGCAAAATTTCAACCGACAATGTTAGATGGAAAACCGGTTAAAGTTAACGGAATAATCGTTTATAATTTTGTTCTCTAAACCTTATTGGAAAGGTCGCGGAAAAATAAAGATGAGAAAAATCCTTATATTATTCCTATTCTTGTCGGGCTGGACAAATTTACAGGTTTACTCACAAATCCCCTGCGCAAACGCGGAAGCAAATTCAACCGCGGGTGATCTGGAAAAACACGTCTATAAAACTTATCTTGATAAAAAAGGAAACGAAAAAGAGCTTCACATCGGTCTGGCGCGTCCGGTTGACAAATTACCGGCTAAAAAAAGACCTTTGATAATCGGCGTTCACGGCGGCGGTTTTATGGATTTTTGCCCGTTTGAGCCGTGTTATGCCAGATTCAGCGAAAACGTCTTGACGCGCCATTTTACGCCGCAGGGTTTCCTGACCGCTTCGGTGCAGTATCGCCTGACCTCGCCGTTCGATTTCAAACCGCCGCGCATCAAGGACGAAACTCTGCGCGAAACGCATTATAAAGCGACGCAGGACGCGCGCGATGCGATCAAATTCATTTTTGAAAATGCGGAAAAATTCGGCGTTGATACGAAAAATGTTTTTCTGGTCGGAACGAGCGCGGGCGCGATTACCGCGCTTCACGCCGCGTATCTCGACGGCGCGGAAGTGCCCGAAGATTTATCGAAAAAATACGGCGCTCTGGCGAAAAGAGAAAAAATCAGCGGCGTAATCAGTCTTTCGGGCGCGGTTTACGATTTGTCATATCTGAAAAACGAGCAAACCCCGCTGATGCTGGTTCACGGAAACGAAGATTTTATCGTGCCGCCGGACAAAGGCTTTTATTTCGGGCTGAAACATCTCACGCCCGTTTTCGG
>DATHTS010000623.1:0-1891 GCA_035462935.1 Pyrinomonadaceae bacterium | reverse complement strand
AACAATCTCACCGATGTTGACCCGTGTATGTTTTGCTCGTCGCCGACGCGCGACCGCTCGCAGATTTGTATTGTCGAAGAGCCTTATAATCTCGTCGCCATCGAAAAAACGCGGAGTTACAAAGGTCTTTATCACATTTTGCACGGAAGCCTGTCGCCAATTCGCGGCGTCGGTCCCGATGAACTGATGCTCGCCAATCTTCTGCCGCGTCTTAATCCGAATAACAATGAAGGCGTCGAAGTCCGCGAAATTATCGTTGCGACAAATCCGACGACCGAAGGCGAAGCGACGGCGAATTATATTGCGCGCCTTCTCAAGCCTTTAGGCGTGCGCGTTACGCGCATTGCGATGGGAATGCCGGTCGGCTCGGATTTGGAGTTTGTTGATGAAGTTACAATGGATAAGGCTCTGGCAAACAGGCACGAAATTTAGGTGAGAAATGAGAAATGAGAAATGAGAACAATCTTTTACTTACTTCTCATTTCTCATTTCTCACTTCTCAGTTATGAATGCGGACATTAAAATTCTGCGCCTTGGCGATATGATTTTTCATCGCCAAGGCTCTTTTGTAAGGCGCTTTGTGGTCGCCGTTTTCAGCATCGCGCTGCGGCTTTTCTTTCGGCGTATTGAAACCGTCAATGTCGAAACCGTTCCGAAAAAAGGGGCACTGATTTTCGTGATAAATCATCCGAACGGTTTGATTGATCCGGCGCTCGTTTTTGTCGCTCTTCCCAGAAAAATTTCTTTTCTCGCCAAATCCACGCTTTTTCGCCTGCCGGTAATTTCTTTTCTCTTGAAAATAGTCGAGGCTTTGCCGCTTTACCGTCGTGTTGATGAGGGCGAGGATATTTCTAAAAATCACAAAACCTTCGAGATTTGCCATCAGCTTTTGCAGGAAGGCGGCGCAATCGCGCTTTTCCCGGAAGGCGTTTCGCACAATTCGCCGAAACTTTTGCCAATGAAAACCGGCGCGGCGCGAATCGCGCTCGGCGCGATTTCCGTCAACCCGGAAGAAAAACCGATTGATTTAAAAATCGTCCCGGTCGGGCTTTTTTACACGAGCAAAACAACGTTTCGCAGCGAGGCGCTTCTTCATTTCGGCGAGCCTTTTCCGGTTTTGCCTGTCTCATTAGACGAAAACGACCAGCCGCCGCGTGAAGCGGTCAAAGATTTAACCGAAAAAATCGAAACTGCTCTGCGCGAAGTTACCGTCAATGCCGAATCGGAAGCCGAACTCGAAATCGCCAATCAAGCCGAAAAGCTCTTTTCCTCCGTTTCCGAAGGCATCAATCTCGAACAATCTCTGGCGGAAAGATTCGTGTTTTTGAAGCAGTATTTTTCCGATAATTCGGCTGAAAACGAAACGAACGAGGAAATAAAAAAGCGCGTTTCGGCTTATGAAGCAAAACTGCGCGAGTTTAACATCGAAGCGGAAAATCTCTCGCTTTCAAAACATTCCTTCTGGTTTGTCTTTTGGCATTTTCTGGCGCGGATGTATTTGATTTTGCTGTTTTTGCCCGTAATAATAATCGGCACAATTCTGCATTTTCCGGCTTATCAACTCTGCAAAATTCTCGCCTATTTTTACACAAAACACGGCGTTGACGACATAGTTTCCACCGTCAAGATTCTCGCGGCGATGCTGTTTATGCCTTTGACGTGGATTGTTCTGGCGGTGGCGTTATATTTTGTATGGAACTGGCAAATCGCTCTGCTTTCGATTCCGTTCTCGATTCTGAGCGGCTACGTCGCCTTGCGCTCGCTCGAAGAATTAGAAGATTTACGCGGCTGGTTTCGCGCGGTCCGGCTTTTTTACCTCAAACGCGAAACGTTTTTGCAGCTTTTAATCGAAAGACGCGCTTTGCATCAGGCTTTGAAAGGAAAAAAGTGA
>DATHTS010000622.1:0-12596 GCA_035462935.1 Pyrinomonadaceae bacterium | reverse complement strand
TGCCCGTTTCCGGCATTTTCGACGGTGAATCAACTTCCACGACTTCACCGTTGGTTGTAGTTACGCGGTAACGCACGCCCGGCGCGGTCGTAATCAAATCGAGATTGAATTCGCGTTCGAGACGTTCCTGGATAATTTCCATGTGCAGAAGTCCGAGAAAACCGCAGCGAAAACCGAAACCGAGCGCGGTGGAAGATTCGGGCTCGTAGAAAAATGAAGCGTCGTTGAGGCGCAGTTTGTCCATCGCGTCGCGCAAATCTTCATACTGCGCCGAATCGGTCGGGTAAAGACCGGCGAAAACCATCGGCTTGACTTCCTGAAAACCGGGAAAAGGTTCGGCGACGGGTCGCGCAGCTTCCGTTATCGTGTCGCCGATTTGCACGTCGGCGACGGTTTTGATCGAGGCGGTTAGAAAGCCGACTTCGCCGACCGATAAAGAATCAATCGGCGTCGGACGCGGGCGATTTACGCCGAGAGTTTCCACGTAATACTCGCGCCCGGTGTTGAAAAATTTTATCTTCGTGCCTTTGTTAATCGTGCCTTCGATGATGCGGAAAAGCACGATTACGCCGCGATAGCTGTCATACCACGAATCGAAAATCAGGGCTTTTAAAGGCGCGTCCTTGTCGCCTTTCGGCGGGGGAACGTCTTTGACAATTTCCTCCAGAATATCTCCCACGCCCTGCCCGGTTTTCGCCGATACGAGAACGGTGTGGCTGGTGTCCAGACCGATAATCGTTTCGATTTGCTCTTTGATTCTTTCCGGTTCAGCCGAGGGCAAATCAATTTTGTTCAGAACGGGAATTATTTCGAGATCGTTTTCAATTGCAAGATAGGTATTCGCCAGCGTTTGCGCTTCAACGCCCTGCGAAGCGTCAACAACAAGCAGCGCGCCTTCGCAAGCCGAAAGCGAGCGCGAAACTTCGTAGGAAAAATCAACGTGACCGGGCGTGTCAATCAAATTCAGCACGTAGTTTTGCCCGTCTCTCGCCTTGTAATCCAAGCGAACGGCGTGAGCCTTAATCGTGATGCCCCGCTCGCGCTCCAGGTCCATATCGTCGAGAAGCTGGTCTTCCATATCGCGGTCGGAAACCGCGCCCGTAAGCTGGAGAATTCTATCGGCGAGTGTGGATTTACCATGATCAATATGCGCGATGATGGAAAAATTTCTAATAAATTCAGGGTTCATAAAAGTTAAAATAATAGAAAAATAACTTAATCAAATACAATATCAAAACCCGTTAAAGTTCGCACTTTTCAATTAGCCGAGAAAAATGCTACTTTATGCAGTAAAGTTATGTGTGATAGAAGCGAAAGTAAAAACAATTTATTAAAACTCTTAAACATTTGGTTTATATTTTTAATTTTCTGTAATTTAACAGTTTCGGTTTCTTGTCAACAGAAAAAAGAAAGCATTGAAACCTCTCTCAAACAGTGTCAGGCATTTTTGGATAAAGACGATGTTGTTTTAGCGAATGATTGTTATGACAAAGCAATTACGGAGCATCCCAAAAGCGAGAACGAAATCCTAGACGCAAGAGAAAAGACAATTTTTGCAAAATGTAAGGAACTAAGATTTGAAAAGAGAGATTATGAAAAAGCCATTACCTGCTTCCAAATTTTTGCAAATTTATTACCTAATTTTCCAGAAGCATACATTTTTCTTGCAGATTCTTATCATGTCTACAATCGAGAGTTTGGCTATAAGACAGGCGATACAGTTGGGCGTGCAGAAGCAGCGGCTAAGAAAGCTGTCGAACTACGCCCTGAAAGCGCACTTGCACACGAAAAATACGGAAGGATTTTAGAGTGGAAGGGGGATTGGGAGAGAGCTTTAAAAGAATACCAACAAACCATAAAACTTGAGCCGAATGATTTTTCGAGTTGGTTAGCGCTAGCACATTTGCAAGATAAAATGGGCAAAACAAACGAAGCAATCGAAAACTATGAACAGAACTTGAAATTAGCTCCCCAAAATCCTTTTGCATTGTATTTCGTTGGTAAGGCGTATGAAAAAGTTGGAAGAATTGCTCATGCTATTGAAAGCTATGAAAACCTCTTAAAAATTGAAGCCGAACACTATGATGCCAAACAAAGATTGGAAAAATTAAAAAAGAATACAAAAACAAAATAAAATCAAGATTTGCATCAAATATCAAACTTGCAATTTTTGAAACTATTCAATTATCAAAACGTAAGATTTTCAAAAGTTCTACCAAATTTAATCAGCGTCCAAACGATCTTTACTGACAATTTCAACACCAGAGGTAAATTATTATGAAACAACGATTAATCGTATCTTTTGTTTTGCTGTTTTCGCTTATTTTTCAAGTCATTCCGCCGGTTTCGGCGCAGACGACGGCGAAATTTGACCGTTCACGCTACGCGGTAAACTACAAAAAATTTGTGCTGGACAACGGCTTGACGCTGCTTGTTCACACAGACCACAGCGTGCCGATTGTCGGCGTGAATATGTGGTATCACGTCGGGTCGCGCAACGAGAAGCGCGGGCGCACGGGCTTTGCGCATCTTTTCGAGCATTTCTTTTTTAACGGCTCGGAAAATTACCCGCACGGTTTCCGCGAGGCGATGGACGATCTCGGCGCGAACAATCGAAACGGCACGACGAGTACCGACCGCACAAACTTTTTTGAAGACGTTCCGGTTTCCGCGCTGGAACGAACGCTTTATCTGGAAGCCGACCGGATGGGTTTTTTAGCCGGACATATTTCCAAAGAAATGCTCGAACGCGAGCGCGGCGTGGTGCAAAACGAAAAGCGTCAGGGCGAAAACGCGCCTTACGGTAAAGTCTTTTCGGAAATAAACGACAAGCTTTACCCGTATTCGCATCCATATTCGTGGTCGGTCATCGGCTCGATGGAAGATTTGAGCGCGGCGACTTTGGAGGATGTGAAGGAATGGTATCGGACTTATTACGGACCGAACAACGCCGTGATTTCTCTGGCGGGCGACATCACGCCCGAACGCGCTCTGGAACTCGTCAAAAAATATTTCAACGGCATCCCGGCGGGACCGCCATTGCCGAGAACCGAAAAATGGATTCCAACGCTCGACCGCAACATCCGTGACGAGATGGAAGACCGCGTGCCGCAGGCGCGGATTTACCGCGTTTATCACGCTCCGACCTGGAAAGACCCTGAACTACAGCAGTTAGGCTTGTTCGCCGACGTGCTTTCCGGCTCGAAAAGCTCGCGGCTCGACCGCCGTTTGGTTTATGAAAAGGAACTGGCGACCGATGTTTCCGCAGGTGTCGGCGAGCGCGAACTCGGAAGCATTTTCATCATTACCGCAACCGTCAAACCCGGCGTAAATCCGGCGGATGTCGAGCGCGAAATTGACAGCGTGGTCAATGAAATGCTTGAAAAAGGCGTAACTGTCGAAGAATTAAAGCGTTCGCAAAATCGCAATTTAGCCGATTTTCTGCGCGGCGCTGAACGTTTGGGCGGCTTTGGCGGGCGCTCGGACATACTCGCGCAAAGCCAGACTTACGGCGATTCGCCCGATTTTTATCTCAATCGCCTCGAATGGATGGCGACAGCGACTCCGGCGCAAATTAAAGCGACCGCCGGAAAATGGCTTCGCGCCAATCATTACACGATGCTGGTCAAGCCGTTTGCGAAACTTTCCGCCGGAAAAACCGACGTTGACCGCAAAATTTTACCTTCTTTAGGAAATGCTCCCGAAATCAAATTCCCGGAAGTTCAGCGCGCCAAACTGAAAAACGGCTTAAACGTGGTGCTTCTGGAACGTCATTCAACGCCGATTGTTAATGTAGCTTTGGCGGCTGATGCCGGAATCGCCTCCGACACTCCGGCAAAGGCGGGCGCGGCGACGCTGGCGCTCGATTTGATGGATGAGGGAACGAAAACGCGGAATGCGTTTCAAATCGTTGACGAACTCGATTCGCTCGGAGCGCGGCTTTTTACCTCGAGCGGACTTGATATGTCTTTCGTTCGCTTGCAGGCGACTTCGGAAAATCTTCGCCCGTCGCTAAGAATTATGGCGGATGTCGTGCTGAATCCGGCTTTTCCGGCTGACCAGTTTTCGATTCAAAAGCAGCGCCGTCTGTCGCAAATCGGCTTGGAAAAAGCCAACCCGAGCGCGTTAGCTTTTCGCATTATGCCGACAATTCTTTACGGCGGAAATCACGCTTACGGAAAACCCTCGTCGGGAACGGAAGCGACCGTTCAGGGAATCACGCGCGAGGATTTAATGCGGTGGCACGAGCAATGGTTTAAGCCCGGAAGCTCGACTGTGATTGTTACGGGCGATACGACAATGCAAAATATTTTACCGATGCTCGAAGAGGCATTCGGCAGTTGGAAAGCGGGAACCGCGCCGCAGAAAAATCTGGCGACCGTCGGAAAAACGCCGGGCAAAAAAGTCTATCTGATTGACAAACCGGATGCGCCGCAGTCAACCATCGTCGCCGCGCACATTTCCGAACCGAGCGGACAGCCGGAAGACCTCGCCGCCGCGCCTGTTTTTCAAAACTTCGGCGGGATGGCGACATCGCGCCTTAACCGTAATCTGCGGCTGGAAAAACATTGGAGCTACGGAGCTTCGGGTCAATTACGCAGTTCGCGCGGGCAAAGAGCGTTTCTGGTCATCGCGCCCGTGCAAACCGATAAAACAAAGGAATCAATGGTCGAGGTTATTAAGGAAATCCGTGACGCTGCAGGAAATCGTCCGATTACGGGCGAAGAATTCCAAAGCATTATGCGGAATATGACTTCGCGCCTGCCGGGAAGATTTGAGACGCTCTCAGCGGTGGAAGGCGCGGCGATTGATTTGGTCAGTTACAATCTGCCGGACGATTACTGGTCGAAATACGGCACGAATATGCGCGGTCTGACCGAGCAGCAGCTCGCCGACGCCGCTAAAAAATTCGTGCGCCCGGATGAGGTAATCTGGATTGTCATCGGCGATTTGAGAAAAATCGAATCGGGCGTTCGTGAATTAGGTTTCGGCGAAGTAATTAAGCTGAATGCCGACGGTGAAGTGATTCAATAAAATTTCGGCAAATTTCAAAATAAAGCGATAGAATCTTCGGAATAACTGAAAGCTGATAATTGATAGCGGAAAAAGATAAATCATCAGCTACTCTAAATGTTTATTTGTTTTTCAGTTATCTGAAATTTGCTCTAAATCTAAAATTTGAAATTTGAAATTTCCAATAGTTAAGTAAAAAAAGTGAAAGAGTGAAAAAGTCGGGTTGATAACTTCAACCGAACTTTTTCACTCTTTCACTTTTTCAAATTTTAACTTTCAACTTACCAGCGTGAACCGCCGCCACCGCCGTAGCCGCCGCCTCCGCGACCGCCACGACCGCCGCCGCCACCGCCATAACCACCGCGACCGCCGCCGCCACGGCTGCCGCCACCGCCGCGATCTTCACGCGGGCGCGCTTCGTTGACGACCAGATTGCGACCGTCATAGTCCTGCCCGTTAAACTGCGCGATGGCGTTGTTCGCCTCATCTTCCGAAGCCATTTCCACAAAACCGAAACCGCGTGAGCGACCGGTATCGCGGTCTTGCACGACATTAGCCGATTCGACCGTTCCGGCTTGCGAAAAATGCTCAAATAAATCATCGCTCGTTACGCCGAACGACAAGTTTCCAACATATAATTTTGTACTCATTTTTTTACCTTTCTTAAATTTTAGAAGCAAGACAGGCAGGAAATTGGAAAAGTAAATCTTTTTTAACCAAACTTTGGCGACGCGCCCGAACTCTATCTGCTAACACTAGAAACAATAACCAACTCTCTAACCGAACCGAATAGTCGCCTAAGTTTTACGGACGGGCGCATCTGCCTAGATACTCTGAGAGCAAAACCAAAAGTAGTATGCCCCTTTTTCAAATTTTTGGCAAGAGAAAAACGCTCCGTAAAAACTTTGATACTTTTAAGGTAAAGATTGCGCGTTAAATAATCAGAGCGTAACTTTGTTTTTAACGATTATGAAACTAAAACTTCTTTTAATTACGGCTTTTGCCGCTCTTTTGCTTTCAGGCTGCGGTTTTGCCGTTTCCAGCCAAAATTCCGGGCGCAATGAAACTCCTTCTGCTGAAAACGCGAGTTCCGGCATTAAAGGCGCTGATTTGTTCGGCGAAGCCAATCAGCAGAAAAATACGGCGGATAACCGGAAACCGCCGAAAAAAGCGCCGCTTTCAAATGCCGTCTGCCCGCATCCCGATAAGCCTTGCCATCACAAGGAAAAACAGTTTGCCGAGTGGGAATTGCCATTCCGTTTACCGGCGAAAATTCAGCCCAACAAAACTATCTCGTCGGCTCCGTTTTACGCCGTGTTGCTGAAAACTTACGATTCGGTCGAAGACTGCGACGGCGGCGAATACATCGAAGAAGCGGAAGCCGAGCGCAAGCGCCTGCAAAATTTACAGCTTGAGCGCAAAGTATTCGCTTCTTACGGCTGCCCGAATATGGATGCCGTCAGTTACGATTTTGAAGGCAGATACGACGCTGCCAAAGAGATGGTTTTAATTGATAATTTTATAGCAATCTATGCCGGAGAGACCAAAGAAGAAGCCGAACAACTGCGGAAACAAATGCTGGACGAATACCCGAAAGCCGTCGTCAAACGTATGACTGCGAATTGGGAAAGAATCGAGCAATAAAGTTTCTAAAAAAGCGGTCAGAAAACTTGCGGAGCGCGTAACGCTGCCACACTCGGCGGCGTTAATTTTTTAAAACAGTTTCTAAAGATTTTTATAATGCCGAATCAATTCCTACTCCTCGCTTTACTATTTTCTTTTCACTAATTTACTATCAACTTAGATATGAATATCGGAATCACGGTTTATCCAACTTACGGCGGCAGCGGAATTGTCGGCTCGGAACTCGGACGCGAGCTTGCAGAACGCGGTCACAATGTGCATTTTATCTCTTCGATGCTGCCGACTCGTTTGACCGAACTCAACGAGCGCGTGCATTTTCACGAGGTCGAGATGATGTCTTATCCGCTTTTCGAGCATCAGCCATATGATTTGGCGCTGGCGACGAAAATGGCGACCGTCGCGCGGGCGGAAAAGTTGGATTTGCTGCACGTGCATTACGCGATTCCGCATTCGATCAGCGCGATTCTGGCGCGGGAATCAATCAAGCAGAAACGTTATGTTCCCGTGATTACAACTTTGCACGGAACGGATATTACCTTAGTCGGCGCGGACCGCTCGTATCTTCCGATCACGCGCTACGGCTTGCAGGAATCCGACGGCGTTACGGCGGTTTCCAAATTTTTGCAGAAGGCGACAATCGAAACCTTCGATTTCGACGAAATCGAGGTGATTCCGAATTTTATATGTCCGAATCATTACAAACGCCTGCCCGAATCGCCTTTGCGCGATGAACTTGCGCCAAACGGCGAAAAGCTGCTCGTCCACGTTTCAAATTTTCGCCCGGTCAAACGCCCGCTCGATTGCGTCGAAATTTTGGCGAAGGTTAAAGAAAGAGGCGGAAAGGCGCGGCTGATTATGGTCGGCGACGGTCCCGAACGCTCGGCTTGCTATTATCACGCCGAGAAAATGGGCATCAAAGACGACACGATTTTCGTCGGCAAACAGGCTAACATTCCCGATTATCTCGGCATCGCCGATGTTTTTTTGCTGCCTTCGGAGCTTGAATCGTTCGGTCTTGCCGCGCTCGAAGCCGAAGCCTGCGAAGTTCCCATCGTCGCCACACGCATCGGCGGCATTCCGGAAGTCGTAACCGACGGCGAAACCGGATTTTTAAGCGATGTCGGCGATACGGAAAAAATGTCGGACGATGTGATGAAATTCCTAAACGACGAGGAAATGCGGCTCGCTTTCGGCGAGAACGCCAGAAAGTTAGCCGTTTCGCGCTATAGCTCGGAGCTGATTATTCCGCAGTATTTGAAGTTTTACGAGAAAATTTTGGGGGCAAAAGCCCAATCAAATGTCGGAGGTCTAAGCTAGTGATTAAAGGCAGAAAAAAACCGAAGAAAACTTTTCCTTTGGAAAAAGCGGAGATTGAAAAATTGCAAGCGGAAATGCAGACTCTCAAACCGCAAACAAAATTAGGTAAAACTTTAGTAGAGCTTTCGCGGCGAAATTTAGAAAATGAAATGACTGTTTTGGATGCGGATGAGGTTATGAGCGAACTCGGCAGACCTGTTTATGAGTAAGATTTTGACTTTTATTGATTCGAGTGTTCTGCTGGCTGCTTGGCGCGGTATTTCTAATTTGCGAATTAAGTCCTTAACTATTTTGAGCGATTCAAATCGTGAATTCACATCGTCGCCTTTTGTAAAGTTGGAGCTTTTACCGAAAGCGATTTTTCATAAAAACTTAGCTGAGGTTGAGTTTTATCAGGCATTCTTTGAAAGTGTTATAAATCTGCCGAAAGATTTAGAAAAAATTATAAGCTTAGCTGAAAAGACGGCTGGAAACTACGGGCTGAATGGTATGGATGCTTTGCATATCTCAGCAGCAATTCTTTCAAAATCAACGGAATTTATTACTGCTGAACGCCCGACTTCGCCTTTGTTTCGCGTAAAAGAATTAAATGTAATTTCGATAAGATGAAAATTGTTGAAAATGACAAACCAAACGCTTTCTGGTATCGCGTCTATGCGGCGGTGATTGTCACGACCGTTTTGGTGATAGCGGGTTTGTGGCTGTTTTCGCTATATTTTTCGAGTTGATTTGGAATAATCGGCTGCGCTGTTTAAAAATAAACTTATGTCTGAATTAAATGACCTTTATCAAGAAGTTATCCTCGACCACAACAAGAATCCGCGAAATTTCCGCGAGATTGAAAACGCCGACCGGATAGCGGAAGGCAGTAATCCGCTTTGCGGCGATCAGTTGAAAGTTTTTCTTACAATGGAAGATGACAAAGTAAAAGAGGTTTCTTTCCTCGGTTCGGGCTGTGCCATCAGCAAGGCGTCGGCTTCGATGATGACGCAGACGGTTAAAGGCAAATCGAAGGCGGAAGCCGAAACGCTTTTTGATGAATTTCACCGGATGGTGCGCGGTGAGATGGACGAGGAAACGGAAGAAAATCACCTCGGAAGACTGAAAATCTTCGCCGGAGTGCGCGAATTTCCCGCCCGCGTCAAATGCGCCAGCTTAAGCTGGCACACTTTGAATGCCGCGCTGCACGGCGAAGATTCCGTTTCAACCGAGTAAAGATTTAAAGTGAGGAGTTTAAGACTTTGGCTTCTTCCTTTTCCTTTTCTTCTCTGCCTTCTTCTCTGCCGTTTCTCGAATTCCCGTTTTCAAAGCGAATCGGATTGTCCTGTTTATTAAGCAAAACGCGGTGCGGATACGGAATGTCAATTCCCTCGTCGTCGAGCGCTTTTTTGATGGCGGTGGCGAGAATACCGGCGTGAGTTGAAATTCGAGGACGAGATAACGCGCAAATGAAAGCCGAACCCGATTATAATTTTTCGCGCTCGAATCAAAGAGAACCAGAATGAATTCGTAAACCGCAACCCCGACGCCGATTGCCGGAATCAACGCGCCGAGCATTTCGATCAGCAGTTCAAACCACGAAACCAGATTGATAAGCGTCGGCTCAATAGAAGTTTCCGCCGGATTTTTAACAAAACCGGTTTCGGCGAGAAAGATAAAAATGGCGAAAATTCCGCTGTGCATCGCTTGATTTATTCCAGCTTAAAATGGCTTTATTGTATTTTGAAGTTTTATATTTTAATTGGCAAACAAAACTCGTGAAAATCAAACGAATCGAACTTATCGAAATAAACCTGCCGCTCGTCCATTTTTTTGAAACCAGCTTCGGCAGAACTTACGACCGAAGAATAATTCTGGCGCGAATCGAAGACACGAACGGCGCGGAAGGCTGGGGCGAATGCACGGTGGGTGAAACGCCTTCGTATTGCGAGGAATGGACGGAAAGCTGCTGGGCGGTTTTGAAAGACATTTTATCGCCGATGGTTTTGGGCAGAGAGTTTGAAAAAGCCGCCGATTTTGCCGAATTGATGAAAGCCGTGCGCGGCAACCGGATGGCGAAAGCGACGCTCGAAACGGCAGTTTGGGATTTGGAAGCGAAAAAGCTCGACATCCCTTTGTGGCGGCATTTGGGCGGCGTTCGCAGTGAAATCGCCTGCGGCGTTTCCATCGGGATTCAGGATTCGGTCGAGCAACTTTTCGAGAAAATTCAGACCGAACTCGACGCCGGTTATCAGCGAATCAAAATCAAAATCAAACCCGGCTGGGATTTTGAAGTTATCGAGCGAGTGCGCGAAAAATTCGGCTCGATTCTGCTGACGGGCGATGCGAATTCGGCTTATTCCTTAGACGATGTCGGACTTTTTCGGCAGATGGACAAATTCGATTTGATGATGCTGGAGCAGCCGCTCGCTTACGACGATATGCTCGATCATGCAAAACTGCAAAGGGAAATCGAAACGCCGATTTGTCTTGACGAATCAATCCGCACGGCGGCGGACGCGCGAAAAGCCATCGAGCTGCACGCCTGTAAAATCATCAACGTCAAGCTCGGACGAGTCGGCGGACACGCGGAAGCAAAGAAAATCGAACAAATCACGCGCGAGAACAATATCCCTATTTGGTGCGGCGGAATGCTCGAAAGCGGAATTGGCAGAGCGCACAATATTGCGATGTCAACACTCGAAAATTTCACGCTGCCCGGTGACGTTTCCGCCTCGAAGCGTTACTGGCACGAAGACATTATCGAACCGACGGTTACGGTCAGCGAAAACGGAACAATCACCGCGCCTGACGCTCCCGGAATTGGTTTTGAAGTTAAGCGGGATAGAATTGATAAATCTGCCGTGCGGCGCGAAGTAATCAAATAGTTTATGCCGGGAGCGCGGACGGCTCGTCCGCAAGATTGCGTCAGCAATCTATCAGTGTTTAGTTAAATTCAATTTTGCTTTAACCTAAGCATTTTTGAACGCTTTCGCGTTCATTGCGGACGAGCCGTCCGCGCTCCCGGCGAAAAAGGCGAACCATTTCGGCTCGCCTTTTTATATTTCGACAAAACTTCTTTAGAAACGAAGCTTCGCTCTGAACTGCCCGACGCGCGGTCCGCCCTGCGTGGAAGTAATCAAGCCGAAATCAATACCGTCCTGCAAATCGTTATTCGGATTAGCAAAATTCGCCGTGTTGAACAGGTTGAAGATGTCGAAGCCGACTTCAAAGCTGACGGTTTCGGTCAGCCGCGTGTTTTTCGCAAAGCTGATGTCGAAACGTTTCTGCGAAGGACCGCGGAAAGTGTTGCGCCCGAGATTGCCGAATCCGCCGAGCGGCGAGGAGAAACAGCTTCGATCAATCGCCGGTGAAGTTCCGTCGTAACCGAGAATCGCTTCTTCAGCCGTACAGTTGATGTTCGGGCGACCAAACCCCAGGCGATACAAACCACCCGAACCGCGCACCAAATCGGTGTATTGCGCGGCGCTGCCGATTTCCGGCTCGGAAGCGAAAACCGTGAACGGCGTTCCCGATTGCGCCTGAAAGAAACCGGCAATTGACCAACCGCTGATGAAACGATTGTTTGAGCCGAAGGTCGGGATTTCCCAAAGGAAGTTGGCGCTGAAGCGATGCGTCCGGTCGAAATCCGAAAGACCTCGATTGTTTCCGTGGTTGCGGGCGTCTCCCTGCGCGATAAATCCAGTGTTCGGAACGTCCGGTTTTCCGCCGCCCGCCGTGCTTCCCGGATCGGATGACATTGTGTCGATTGATTTCGAGAAAGTGTAAGCGACGTTGAATTGCAAATTGTCCGAAAAACGTTTTGTTAAGCTGAACTGCCCGCCGTGATAATTTGAATAGCCATTCGAGCGCAGAATCAAGGCTTCGGGAACGTTGAAGCCTAAAATCGGCACGCGGGCTTCAAAGTTGATAACCTGTCCGGCGGCGTTTGCCAGATTCAGGTCAACCTGTCCCGTTACCGAGTTCAAAAATCCGAAAGCTCTTCCGAGTCCGCGAGCGCGGGCGGTGGAGCCGGAATTTAAAGCGCCGTTCGGCGAGCCTGCCGCGACGTAGGCTTGGTTGAAACGCTCGAAAATGTGGTCAGGCGTGTTCGGATCGTTCAAATCGTAGCCTTGATTGAGCGCCGTCGCCTGCAAAAGATTGCGTCCGGCAGTGCCGACATAACGCGCTTCAAACAAAAGGTCTTTGAATAATTCATACTGCAAACCGACGTTCCATTGATGGATAAACGGCGTCTGTAAATCGCGGTCAATCGCGCGAAATTCGAAGGTTTCCGCGATGTTTCCGGTCAAGCCGCCCGCAAACGGAACGCCGCGCGAATCGGTTGTAACCGGCGTGTTGTCGCGGATTTGATAGCTGCCGCCTGCACCGGCTGTGCGGACAATTCTAAACGGCAGCCATTGATTGAGCGGAATTGTGGTCGGCGTGCTGGAAAACGCCGTCCCAATCGGCACATTGCCTGATGGAACTGTAATTTCGACTTCGCGTAAAAACGGGTAATTACTGAAAATCGTGTTGATAAACGCCGCCGAAGGTCGGTCGTAGAACAAACCGTAACCGCCGCGAAAAACCAATTTATCCGTTACCTGATAAGCCAGACCGACGCGCGGCGCGAAATTGTT
>DATHTS010000621.1:0-1676 GCA_035462935.1 Pyrinomonadaceae bacterium | reverse complement strand
GGCATTGCGATAGCTTTAGCGCGGACTTTTTTTCCTGCATTTATTCATATTTTATTTTTGGACGGCTTAGCTGATTTGCAGGAATGGCTTCCCGGAAAATTTTTTATTCTCGTTTCCGATTTCATTATTGCGTTTAGCTTTTATTTACTCGTTTTAGCCTTTGGGCAGGCAGTGAATTATTACAAGCAGTTTCGGGAAGAAGAACTTCACGCTTCGCAGCTTGAATTGCAGCTTTCAAAAGCTCAGCTTCAGGCTTTAAAAATGCAGCTTCACCCGCATTTTCTTTTCAACGCGCTCAATTCGATCTCGGCTCTCCAGCACGAAGATAAGGAAGCGGCGCAGGAAATGATCGCGCGGCTCGGCGATTTTCTTCGCCTGACGCTGGAAAATGTCGGGACGCAGGAAGTAACTCTGGAGCGCGAAATCGAATTTTTGCAGTGTTATCTGGACATTGAAAAGGTGCGTTTCGGCAAGCGTTTGACGACCGATTTTGAAATCGAGCCGGAGGTTTTGAATTGCCGCGTGCCTAATTTGTTTCTTCAGCCGCTGGTCGAAAATTCCCTGCGGCACGGCATCTCGAACAAAACTTCCCAGGGACGAATAAACATCAAAGCTTCGCGGGAAAACGGCTGGGTAAAAGTCGAGGTTGAAGACAACGGAAAGGGAATAAAAGATTCCGATTTGGAAAAGGTTTTTTCGAGCGGATTGGGTCTTTCAAATACAAAAGCGCGGCTCGAACAGCTTTACGGTTCAAACTTTCGGTTTCATTTGGAAAATGCCGAGGGCGGCGGTTTGATCGCGGCTTTGCGTCTGCCGCATAAGTTGAAAAAGGAAAGTCCAATTGGCGAACAGGAATAACAAATTAAGAGTTTTGATTGTGGACGACGAGCCGCTCGGTCGCGCGATGGTTCGCCGGATGCTCGAAGAGCGTTCGGATGTCGAGATAATCGGCGAATGCGAAAACGGCGAGGAGGCTATCGAGTCAATCGAATCCGCCGCGCCCGATTTGGTTTTTCTCGACGTGCAAATGCCCGAAACTGACGGTTTTGCGGTTCTCGAAAATGTCAATGAAGAAAAGTTGCCGGTTGTTATTTTTGTAACTGCGTATGATGAATACGCAATCCGCGCTTTTGAAACCGGCGCGCTCGATTATCTCCTTAAACCGTATGACCGAAAGCGTTTCGAGCAGGCTTTCGAGCGTGCCGTGCGGCAAATTAATAATCAAAAAAATAACCTGAACAGCGAGCAAATCCTCTCGCTTTTATCCGAAGCCGGAAAGCCTGAGCAGTTTATCGAGCGTTTTATCATCAAAAACGGCGGGCGCGTGTTTTTTCTCAAGACCGAAGAGATTATCTGGATCGAGTCGGAAGGAAACTACGTTTTGCTGCACACGGCTCAGAAAAAATATCTCTTCCGCGAGGCAATCGGCAAGCTCGAAGAAAAGCTAAACCCGCAGACTTTCAGCCGCATCTCGCGGTTTGCGATTGTCAATCTAAACTATATTCAAGAACTGCATACGGAATTTCGCGGCAGTTACAATGTCGTCTTAAAAAACGGCGTCGAGTTAAAATTAAGCAATCATTACCGCGAAAATTTGAATCGGTATAGCGGCGGCTCGCTCTAAAATTAATCCATTCACGCGCTTTCAAACGCCTCTCGTATCGTTTCCACCGCTT
>DATHTS010000620.1:0-13546 GCA_035462935.1 Pyrinomonadaceae bacterium | reverse complement strand
TTTGTTTGTAGAAAATTGCTTTCTCGTTTCGAGAATGAATGAATCTTTGCGTGAATTGGCGGAAAAGGGCGAGTTTTATTTTCAGGATGAGGCTTCGCAGATGACCGCGCAAGCGGTTGAATTAAAAGAGAATGAGAGCTTTTTTGACGTTTGTGCCGCGCCGGGAAGCAAAACTACTTTGGTTGCGAAGCAGGGAAGTGAAAATGCTCGTTTAATCGCTGCCGGCGATTTATATTCTCATCGAATTGAAACCTTAAAAAGCAATTGTCTTAAACAAGGGGTTGAAAATGTTCGGATTCTGCAATATGATGCCGAAAGGTCTCTGCCTTTTGCCGAGGAGAGTTTCGACGCCGTTTTAGTCGACGCGCCTTGTTCGGGAACGGGAACGATTCGACACAATCCCGAAATCCGCTATTTTCTGCAAGAGGGAGATTTTATCGCGTTATCCGACAAACAACTCAGAATCCTGCGAAACGCATCAAACCTCGTCAAAAGCGGCGGCAGGCTTGTTTATTCAACTTGTTCATTGGAAAAAGAAGAAAATGAAGCGGTAATCGGAAGATTTTTGGCGGGAAACGAGAAGTTCAGGAAAGTTGAACCGAACGTTCCGCAAAAATTTCTAACTTCCGAAGGATTTGCGCGCACTTTTCCGCAAAAAGATAAAATGGACGGGTTTTTTATTGCAACGCTTGAGCGAATTTGATTTTCCGTTTGAACGTTTTTTCAACAATTTCCTTTCTGTAAATTGGTTTATAATCTAGAGTTGACGATTTTTTATTTGTCGGGCAATCAATAAAATGTTAGACTTCGTTGATTTTATTTTGTGAGATAAAAAAATGGGTTTATTAAAAAAAGGTCTGTCGGCAATCGGTAAGTTTTTTATAGTTTTGGCTTTAGCCGGAGCGTTTATTGTCGGTATGGTCGGCGTCGTTTATATGTCGCTGGTCGGGCAGGAATTGAAAATTCCCGAAGTCGTCGGCAAAAATTTTGATGAAAGCGAGAAAGAGCTTGCCTCGCTCGGCTTAAAAATTAAAAAGATTGCGACCCGTTACAGCGAAGAGCCGCCGAACACGATTTTGGAACAGCGCCCGCGTGCCGGTGAATCGGCGAAGACCGGTTTAATGGTTTCAGTTATTGTCGCCCAGCCAAACCCGGAAGGCACGGAAAAACCTGCCGACGTAAGAAAGAAAAGCGATGATGAAGAGTCTATCGAGGAAATTGAAGAATTAATTTCCGATAAGCCGAAAAAATCTAATAAAGCCAATCAAAATACAAACAAGAAGAAAAGCTCGACGACACGCGACGTAATCAAGGAAAATTCGAACGAAAACAGCAATTCAACGACGGGCGATAATTCAAAGAACGATTCCAAATCGAATACGAGCGGTTCGGGAAACAGTGATGACAAAAAGACGCCGATCTCGAACAATAAGCCGACGACTCCGGCAAATCTGAGCAAACCGGCTCCGGTTAAGCCTCCGTCAACGACGAAACCAACTGACGGCGACGTGCGAAATCGGCGCGTTCCGCCAAGCAACTAAAGCGGTTTTTTTGGCAACAAAAGACGATAGTTAAAAGAATGTTTGAAATTGCCCCTTCGATTTTATCGGCGGATTTTACACGACTGGCAGAAGAAATTCAGGCGATTGAAGCGGGCGGCGCGACCGTTTTGCATTTCGATGTGATGGACGGGCATTTTGTGCCGAATATTACGATTGGCTTGCCGGTTTTAAAATCGGTCAGGAAAATAACCGATTTAACGATTGACACGCATTTAATGATCGAAGAGCCGAGCCGCTACGCCGTTAAATTTGTCGAGGCGGGCGCGAATATGGTTTCGGTTCACGTCGAGGCTGATGTTCATTTGCAGAGAACTTTGACGGCGATCCGGGAAGCCGGCGGGCAGGCAGGAATTGCAATTAATCCGGCAACGCCGCTCGTTTCGCTCGAAGAAGGTCTGCCTTACGCGGATTTTATTTTGCTGATGTCGGTCAATCCGGGTTTCGGCGGTCAAAAGTTTATCCCGACTTCGATTGACAAACTGCGCCGCCTGCGCCGGATGATCAACGAGCGCGATTTACCGACGCGAATCGAGATTGACGGCGGAATTGACGCGGGAAATATTCAAAAAATCGTCGAAGCGGGCGCGGAAATTATCGTCGCCGGTTCAGCGGTTTTCGGCGGCGGAAAGCCAACCGAAGCCGTGAAAGAGTTGATTGATGCGGGAACGGTTTGGACGTGACGATTTGGGATTTCGGATTTTGGATTTGGGATTTGCAGGTTATTTAAGCGATTCATTTTCTGTAAAATGTTTTGATTAACGAGCATTTCAAATAAAAGAAAATCCCAAATCCCAAATCCGAAATCCCAAATACAAATGAGGTAATTATGTTTTTAGCCAAGAATAGAATAATTTTATTAAGTTTGTTTTTAATACTGGGTTTTGCCATTCCGGCAGCGGCGCAAAGTGAAGGAACAGCGTTGCAGCGGCTGGAGGTTATGCGGCAAAAGCTCGATACGATGCGGCGTTCGCTGGACGGGGCGATTTCCGTTTTGAAAAAAGATAATAAAGAAGATAAATCGAAAAAAGAAGATAAATCGGATTTGGAAACGCCGCTCAGTCGTTTGACTTCCTTGGAAAAGGAAACCAACAGCTTGTATTCCGAAGTCAACACTATTCGCGGACGCGTTGACCGTTCCGAAAAATACGAAATCACCGATATTGATCAACTTGAAACCAGCGTCCGTGAAGTGCAGGCGCGAGTTGACAACGCGCTTATGGAATCCGCGTCGGCGCGCGCCAATCCGGAATCTCCGGTCGGCAAGCCGAGGGAGGTAAAAGAGAAAACCAAAAAACTTTTTGGGCTTATTCCGATTGGCAAAGAACGCGATGAATATGAGGAATTAATCGGCTCGGTCGTTCCGGGGCGCGACCGCGAGTTGTTTATCGTCGCCACCCGCGAAGTGCGAAAGGGAAATTACGAGGTCGGACGGCTTCTTTTCCAGACGATTATTACAACCTATCCCGATTCGGCTTATCTGCCGATGGCAAAGCTCGCCGTTGCCGACAGCTTTTTCCTCGAAGGCTCGACCAGCGCCTTGATTCAAGCGGCTGCCGGCTATCAGGAATGGCTAACGTTTTTCCCGACGCACCCTCTGGCTGACCGCGTGCTTTTGAAAATCGCCGAATCCGAAATGCGGCAAATCGGTCTGCCCGACCGCGACATTACACGCTCGAAAAAAGCCGAACAGCGTCTTCGCGCCTTTTTGCAGCAGTATCCCGAATCGCCTTTGAAACCGATGGTTATGACCCGTCTGGAAGAAGTTCAGGACAATCTCGGTCTGCATAATCTATGGATTGCGAATTATTACTATAAACAATCGGTTGATTACAAAAAGGGCGGTTTGAAGGGCGCGCAATCGCGGTATCTGGAAATCTTGGAGAAATATCCGAACTTCAATTATATGGATGAGGCGCTTTATAAAATTGCCGTAACTTATTTAATTGAAGAGGAAACCGACCAGGCGGCTAAGTATTTCCAACGCTTGGTGCGCGATTATCCAAACAGCGATTACGTCGAAAAAGCGAAAGAACAGCTTAATCTTATCGGCGCGAAAATTCCCGAACCGAACCCGGATAGATTGAAAGTTCTGCCGCCGGAAAAGAAATCATTTTTCCAGAATTTCAAAAATGAGCTTTTGGGAATTTATCCTTTGACGATTGATAAAAACGGCGTTTTGATGACCAAGGATTTTGATAAAACCAAGTTTGAATTGATTGACCAAATTATCGAAAACCAGGGTGAATTACAGGCTTCACAGATTCCGAAAGCCTTAACGACGGTTGTTTCCGAGCGCCCGCAGCAAACGGTTCAGAAGTAATAAAAATAGCCGCGAAAATTCACAAAAGATAAATTTGCGATTCTTGTGATTTTTGCGGCTATTTTTGAATTTATTTCAGCGTGTAATATAAAAAACGTTTCGCAAAGTTTTCAGAAGGAAAATGAACGAACTTTCCCCGCAAATCCAGATCGAACTCGATAAGCGCTATCGCACGGCGGCATTCGTTTTTATCGCGCAAATCGTAATGGCGCTTGTTTTGATCGCTGTGGCTTGGTTTCTCGCCCAAACCTCTGAAAACGAGGCGACCTCGCAATCGCTTTTTACGCTTTGGCTGGTGATTTTATTTATCGCCGTCGGCAGCTTTATCCTGCGCCGCGCGCTTTTTAATTGGGAAAGATTAAGCAACATCGCCGTTTTAAAAGGCATTCCGGGATTGCTGCAAACCTTGCAAAACAATTCAATCCTGCTTGGTTCGCTGGGCGAATTAATTGCTGTAATCGGATTTTTAGTTGCCATTTTAAGCGGTGACAAATGGGAAATGTTTCGCGCGGGCGCGGTAGCGATGATTGTATTTTTGGCGAATTTTCCGCGTAAAGCGACGTGGCAAAAAATCGTGGCAAATCAGAAAGAGATTTAAGAGGTTTTAATGAAAAAAATTGTTTTAGCGGTTGTTTTTAGCAGTCTTTTCGGCATTTTTTCAGTTTCCGCGCAGGAAACCGGCTCACCGATTGCCCCGCCGCGTCCGGCAGTTTCGCCTGCGCCAAGGCTTTCCGACGTTTTTAAACAAAATCTGGATAAGCAAACCACCGAAGTTTCACGGGAAAACCGCGAGCAAGCCTACGCCAAATTGTTGGAAGCCCAGCGTTATATCTGGAATATAAACAATCTTCGCGCGCAATACGGCTCGCCTGCCGGCGGGCAATCGGCGAGACAGGCTTTATTAAAAGCAATTGAGCTGAATCCGAGATTAGCGGAAGCCTACACCGCGCTGGCTGAACTGACTTTGAGGTTTTCGCCGCGCGAAGCGCAGGAAGCGGTCGAATTTGCCAAAATCGCCGTGAGATTAGACCCGAATAATTTTGGCGGGCGGCGGATTCTGGCTCGCGTTTACACGCTCCAAAGCCGCCTTAATTTAGAAACTTTAAATCAGGAATTTGCCCAGGCAGCCATTAGCGAATGGAAGGAAATCGCGCGGCTCGACCCGCGAAGCGCCGAAGCGTGGGCTTTTTTGAGCGTCTTTTATGAGAAAACGGGCAGGGAAGAAGAACGAATAAACGCACTGAATAGATGGCTTGCCGCCGCCGCGCCGCTCGAAACAAATTTTTACCGGACTGTGATGGGCAGAGATGAAAATCTTTCGCCCGAAGCCGCTACCGTTAAGCTCGGAGCCGCGCTGATTGAAGTTGGACGAGCGCAGGAAGCGGTCGAGATTTTAAGCCGCGCGATTTCCGAAGAACCCGATAATATAATGGCGGTCGAGCTTTTGCGGGAAGCCATCGGTTCTTCGGATGAAAAAACGGCTGGTCTGGCGAGCGAGGCTTTGCAGCAGGCTATTTATTCTAATCCCGAAAATACTTCTCTCATTTTGCTTCTCGCGCAAACCCAGGCGCGTTCCGGCAATCTGGAAAACGGAGCGAAAACTCTGCGAGAAGCGATTTCAAAACTTGAAGCGACTGACAAAAACGCCGCCGCTGAACTGCAATTCGAGCTTGCTGAAATTTACGCTCAGGCAGACCGCCACGACGAGGCGATTGCCGTTCTCCAAAATGCTTTGCGGATTCGCGGAATCGGAGCCACGGAACTTGTTACGGATGTAGATCGGGAATTTGCTTTTCTTGTCTATGACAAGATGATTAAAATCTACAAAAGCGCCGGTCGTTTAAATGAAGCAAAATTGATAGTTGAAAAAATCCGCCCGCTTTTCGGCAAGGACGATTTATTCGCTGACCGCCAATTGATTGAAATTTTACACGAGAGCGGAAACCGGCAGGAAGCCTTGCAGGCGCTTCGCGCGGCGCGAGCGCGATTTCCGGCTGATTTCAGCCTTTTGCGGATGGAGGCGACACTTTTGACCGAACTCGGAAGAGTTGACGAAGCGGTCAAGTTAATTCAGCCCCTTTTGGAAAACAAACCTGCGGCAACGCCTTCGCCGGCAAATGAAAGTTTCACAAATTACCTGTTTATCTCCGGTCTTTACAGCCAGGCGCGGCGCGGCAAAGAAGCAGTTCAAGCGGCAAACCAAGCGTTTACCGTCGCACAGGGCGAAGAGCAAAAACAAATTGCCAAATTGACGCTGGCAACGGCGCAGCAAATGTCCGGTGATTTTACCGGCGCGGAAAAAACTCTGCGCGATATTTTAGCCAAAACGCCGGGAAATCCGATTGCGCTGAACAATTTAGGGTATTTTCTGCTGGAACGAGACGTAAAAATCCAGGAAGCCTTTGATTTGATTCAAAAAGCGGTCAATGTTGATCCGACAAATCCTTCATATCTGGACAGCCTCGGTTGGGCATATTACAAATTAGGAAAATACGCCGAAGCCGAAAAATATCTGAAAAGCGCGGCGCGTTATGATTCCGGTTCTTCTACGATTATGGAACATCTCGGCGATGCCTATCAAAAACAGGGCAAACTTGAATTAGCCAAAACCGCTTGGCAAAAAGCCCTGAGTTTAGCGGCAAATGCCGAAGATATAAATCGATTGAAAACCAAGTTGAAATAGACTTCAACTTTTTACTGCCCGCGAAATACGCGAAAGATACGAAAATATTAAAGAAACGCAGATGAACGCAGATAAATTTATTCTTTTTATCTGCGTTCATCTGCGTTTATCTGCGGTTTCATTCTTTCGGTTTTTACGTATTTCGCAAATAATTCTCTGGAAAACCATTTCGATTAAAATTTTATAAATAATGCCCTGAGCGGATAGTCCTTATCCGCGACCTTAACCGAAAACGGCAACTTCGCAGTGATGCGAAAGGCGCAAAGTCGTGAATCTCTGAAAAGAGATTGTCTGACTACCGAAGTGAGGTGAAATGAAAACAAAATCGCTTTTTCTAATTTCAACAGTCTTTCTCTTTCTTTTTCAGGTTTCAGCTTTCGCGCAAATCGGCTCAGCCGGTAAGCGCGAAGGCTTTGCTTTATTTATCGCAAAAGACAATGATAAAACCGCCACGACGCGCCAGCGTGTCGTAGAAACCGAACAGCCGAATTCATTACCATCAATAAAAAAGCCCGTTACAACCTTTGATCTGGAACGAAAGGCGTTTGAATTATTAAACCGGCAGCGAGCTGAAAACAATCTATCGCCGCTTGTCTGGAGCGATGATGTCGCAAAGATTGCCCGAGTTCATTCGGAAAATATGGCGAAACATAAATTTTTCAGTCACCAGGGACTTGACGGCACAATGGTTAATGACCGCGCCGATTCGCTGGGCATCAGCAAGTGGCGTTCGATTGGGGAAAACATCGCCTATAATCTCGGCTATCAAAATCCGGTCGAATTCGCCGTCGAGCGTTGGATGAGTTCGCCCTCGCATCGCGGAAACATCCTGAACAATCGCTGGCAGGAATCCGCCGTCGGCGTGGCGATTTCAAAAGACGGCGCGTATTATTTTACGCAGGTTTTTCTTCTTAGAAAATAAATTTCTCATCTATTCTTCATCCTCTCTCAACTTTTCCAGCACGGAGAAATCTTCCAAAGTCGTTACGTCTCCGGCAACCTGCCCGCTCGAAGCAAGTTCTCTTAAAAGCCTTCGCATAATCTTTCCACTCCGGGTTTTCGGCAAAGAGTCTGTAAAGCGAATGTCGTCAGGCTTCGCCAGCGAGCCGATTTCTTTGGCGACATGACGGCGCAATTCTTCTTTTAGCTCCTCGTTTCCTTTTCGCCCGCCTTCCAGAGTTACAAAAGCCGAGATTGCCTGACCTTTAAGTTCGTGAGGACGACCGACGACTGCCGCTTCCGCGACGGCTTCGTGGGAAACAAGGGCGCTTTCGACTTCCGCCGTGCCGAGACGATGACCCGAAACGTTTATCACGTCGTCAACTCTGCCCATTATCCAGAAATATCCGCGCTCATCGCGCCTTGCGCCGTCTCCGGCAAAATAAACCCCCGGAATTTCCGACCAATACTGCTTTTTAAATCTTTCGTCATCGCCCCAAATTGTACGAAGCATCGAGGGAAATGGATGCGTGATGACCAAATAACCGCCTTCGTTTGTTCCGACGGATTCACCCTTTTTATCCCGAATATCAATAAGAATTCCGGGAAACGGTCGGGTTGCCGTTCCGGGAACGGTCGGCGTCGCGCCCGGAAGCGGCGAAATCATAATCGCGCCGGTTTCCGTCTGCCACCATGTATCCACAATCGGGCAGCGTCCGCCGCCGATAATCTGGTGGTACCACATCCAGGCTTCCGGATTGATCGGCTCGCCGACAGTTCCCAAAAGCCGCAGAGAGGATAAATCGTGCTTCAAAGGATAATGCTCGCCCCATTTTATAAAAGCGCGAATCGCGGTCGGCGCAGTGTAAAGAATGTTGATTTTATGGCGCTCGATAATGTCCCAAAACCTGTCAAAATCAGGAAAGTTCGGCGCGCCTTCATACATAAAAACGGTCGCGCCGTTCGCCAGCGGACCATAGACGACATAGGAATGTCCCGTCACCCAGCCGATGTCCGCCGTGCACCAGTAAATATCTTCATCCTTTAAATCGAAAATCCATTTTGTCGTCAGATATGTCCCGGTCAGATAGCCGCCGGTCGTGTGAAGAATGCCTTTTGGCTTTCCGGTCGTTCCCGATGTGTAAAGAATATAGAGCGGATGTTCGGAATCGAGTTCTTCGGCGGGACAGTTTGCGTCAACGGTTTGCATCAATTCGTGCCACCAAAAATCACGCCCGGCTTGCATCGGGATTTTTGAACCCGTTCGTCTCAAAACGACGATTTTTTCAATCGATGGAGAATTTTTAGCGGCATCGTCAACCGTTTGTTTTAATGGAATCTCGCTTCCGCGCCGGAAGCCGCCGTCAGCCGTTATAATCAATTTGCATTCGCAATCATTCACGCGGTCGCTGACCGCTTCCGCCGAAAATCCTCCGAAAATAACGGTGTGCGTCGCGCCGATCCGGGCGCAGGCGAGCATCGCAATCGCAAGTTCCGGCACAAGCGGCATATAAAGCGCGACTCTATCGCCGGTTCGCACGCCCAATTTCTTCAAAACATTGGCGAATTTGCAGACCTGACGGTGAAGCTGCTGGTAAGTCAAAGTCCGAACTTCATTTGCCGGCTCGCCTTCCCAGATAATCGCGGCTTTGTTGCGCCGCCACGAATCCAGATGGCGGTCGAGGCAGTTATACGAAGCGTTTATCTTTCCGCCGACAAACCATTTCGCGTGCGGCTCATTCCAATCCAAAACCGTTTCCCATTTTTCAAACCAATGCAGATTTTCCGCCGCGCTCGCCCAAAAATCTTCCGGGTTTTTGGCAGCTTCTTCGTAAATCTGCTCGTATTCGGCGAAACTTTTGATATGAGCGTCGGCGGAAAATCCCGGCGGCGGCATAAAGATTCTCTGCTCGTTTAGAACGGATTCGATAACGGTGTTTTCGGACATTAAATTATTTTCTCCAGATTTTGTTGAAAAACTCGTTTGAAAACTATATTACCGACCATTTCGGTTACTTACAAATCCCGGAAAGAGAGCGAAAATTTTTTGAAGGCGATAAAAAACTCTCTGATTGCAGAGTTTAAATTGCGTGGGTTAAACTTAGTTTATGTTAAATGCAGGCTGGGGTGAAATTTATTTTGTCGTCGCCATGATGATTTTCAGTTTACTCGTCATCGGCGTTTCGACATACGTTTTTATACGCCAATACAGGCGCGAGAAAGCTCAAAAAGAATTGGGAAAAAAAGAAAAGACCGATTATGTCAAAAAATGAAGACCTCCACGGAAACGCTCCCGATAAATCGAACGTCGCGCTGCTGATTATTGATATGATCAGCGATTTTGATTTTGAAGACGGCGAAATTGTGCTCGAAAACGCTTTGCCAGTAGCGAAAAATCTGGCGAAGCTCAAAGAAAAAGCGGGAAAAGCTAATGTTCCCGTGATTTACGTGAACGACAATTTCGGCAAATGGCAGTCGGATTTTAAAAAACTGCTCGCGCATTGCCAATCCGAAACCTCGCGCGGGCGCGAAATCGCTGATTTGCTCGCTCCGAAAGAAGAAGATTATTTTGTTCTAAAACCGAAGCATTCCGCCTTTTATTCGACGACGCTCGACGTTTTGCTCGAATATCTGGAAGTTGAGACGCTGATTTTAACCGGAATCGCCACCGACATCTGCATACTTTTTACCGCCAACGACGCTTATATGCGCGATTTTTATCTTTACATTCCGCGCGATTGCGTGGCGACAAAAAAAGAAATCGAAAACGAGCACGCTCTGAAATTCTTGGAAAAAAATCTCAAAGCTGACACGCGACCTTCAACCGAGATTGATTTTGAGGAATTGAAGAAGGAAGGAGAGAAGGGAAAATAAATTTTTAGTTTAGAAACTTGAAATTTTTCGGAACGAATTCTACCGAAACGATTTCTCCAGCCGATTTTTCCTTTGAATTATTTGTCGGACGATAAATTATTACCGCTTGATTTTCCTTCAGCGAACCGCAGCCGAGTGTTACATTTCTCATCAACGCGTCAAAATTTATCAAAGCCACAGAATTGAGATTTTCCGAACTAAGCAGCAAATTTTCTTTCTCGGTTTTAATAAAATAACTGATTTCCTTTTCCCGGCATTCGACTTTTGTAAGACTGCCCAAAATTCTTTTCTCGTCCGGCATCGGGCGGCGGATGGTTTCATTCAAGGCTTCGAGCGATTTTTGTTCGCGGAGAATGGCTAATTCTTCTTCGGATAATTCCCGGTTTGGAACGTCGGTATCTTTTTTGGGATTTTTAAGACCTTCCAACTGCGCTTCGTAGGAATTAATTAAACCGATCAAATTTCGGGCGTAAAGGCGCAGCGAATCGTCGGAAGCGGAAAGATAAACTTCACGCGCCAGCGGGCGGGCGTTTGTGAAATCCTTATTCTGCATAAAAAGCTCGGCTTTTCGCATCAAATACCATTGATTGCCGGGCGCGATTTCCAGCGCCTTTTTTATAAACCGGATCGCTTCTTCAATTTCTTCGTTTCTGACCACGCTGATGTAGGCATAAAGATTATAGCTTTCGGCAAAATTCGGATTAAGCGCGATGGCTTTTTTCAAACTCCGACGCATCGTTTCGGCTTGAGCGGCTTCATAACCGGAAGCAAATCCGTGTTCGGTTACGCCTTCGCGGCTCAAAACATAAGCGTGTAAAAAATGAACCAGATAGTTTTTCTCGTCCAGGCGAACCGCTTTTTCCAGATATTTTTTTGCTTCGGAAAAATTATTCTGCCGCATTTTTACCAATCCGAGCGTGGAGTTTGCCGAAACCGAATTGGCATCAAGCCGCAAAGCTTCTTCCAAAAGCGCGGAAGATTCGGGCAGGCGATTGATGTGATAAAGCAAATCGCCCAGAGTTGCTTTGACTTCAACTTCGGAAACAGGCGAAATTCGCATCGTGTTGTCAAAAGACAATTTGCCTTTCAGATTTATCACCGAAGACCGATATTCGCGCTTTTCGATATATTTTTTTAATTCCTGCTCAAAACTCGCAAAATCGGTTTTGAAGACTTCCGCAAACGCTTCTCCCGGTTTTTTATCTTTGAGAATCAGATAGAGAAACTTGAATAAATCGGCGTTTCGCGCGCCGTTATTGGCGTGCATAAAATAGTGAACCAACGCGCCCGCCTGAGCATAAAAAAGCCTGCTGCCGTCTTTTTCCATTCGCTGTAGCGAATAATAATCGGTATTAAAAAAGGCTTCAAAAGGAATCAGGGAATTTTGCTGGAGAAAGCGCCAGTATTCTTTGTCAAAATTGCCGAGCGTAACTTTCTGATCGTTTTCAATTTGAAAATGCTCGTAATATTCCGCCAAACCTTCATTTACCCAAGCCGGAACTTTCGAGCGACCGAAATTATTATTTACCAAAAAATGCGTGTATTCGTGAAAGATAACGCGATAGGGATTTATTTTTCCGCTTTCGGCGAAAAGCGCGATGTAATTTACCGCTTCGCCGTTTTGAAAATATCCTTTTACAAAATCGCGCGATACGCCTTCGGCGTTCAAAGGCTTGAAAGCGTTGAATGTTTGCTCGTCTTTAAAGACAACAACCGTGTTCGGAATCGGGGAATTTAAATTTATATTACTAAAAAGCTGCCGGAAAACTTCGCGGAATTGTTCGAGCTTTGCGGCAACATCCCGAATGTCTTTTTCGGGCGCGTTGCCGATTAACTGAAAATTCTGGGAATTTACACGAATCCATTGATCATTTGCCAGCGCCGCGGAAGGCAAAAGACAAGCGAGAAATACAAATAAAAATAAAAATATTGAGCGATTTCGCATTCTCACAGCCTGCTTTTTGATTATTTTGCTAAAAGATTTTACCCGGAAAAACAGTAACTGTTTGACGCAATCAAGGTTTCTTTACGTTGCTCAATCGTTTAGGTTAAACTTCAATGTAAAATAAAATAAGTGAGAAATGAGAAGTAAGAGGTGAGAACCGGGAATAGTTGAACATCTGTCAGCAGGAGAATAAAATTTCGGATTAAATTAGAAATTTTGCCGATTTAGAATTTTCAAATCCCAAATCCGAAATCCGAAATCCAAAATTGCTATGTCGCATCCGAAAATTTTAGATATTGAAAAAACGGCTTTGGTTGTGGTTGATTTGCAGGAGGCTTTTCGCTCCGTTATTTCCGATTTCGCAATGATTGCGTCGCGGGCTTCGATTGCCGTGCGCGGTTTACAGATTTTGGATTTGCCGGTAATCGTTACCGAACAATACCCGAAAGGATTGGGCAGAACGGTTGAAGAGGTTTTGTTCAGCCTGCCGCAGGATTTTGAAGTTGTTGAGAAAAGCGCGTTTAGCGCGTGCGGAGCGCAGAGTTTTTATGAAAAATTGAACGCTGAAAATATCTCGCAGGTTGTTATTTGCGGTCTGGAAACGCACGTCTGCGTTAATCAAACGGCGCACGATCTTTTGAACAGCGGCTTTGAAGTCCATATTTTGTCGGACGCCGTCGGCTCGCGTTTTACAAACGATAAAGAAACCGCGCTCAGAAAAATGCAGATGAGCGGCGTCGTTCCATCTTCGGTCGAGATGGCGCTTTTTGAATTAATGCGAGATTCGCGGCACGAGCAGTTTAAGGAAATTCAAGCTTTGATTAAATAAAAAGCTCCACCGAAACTTTAAAGAACTCAGCTAACTTTTTAGCCTGAGCTTTGCTGATAGCCCGCTTTCCGTTGACAACTTCCGAAGCGATTCCGCTTGAGCCGAAGATGGGCAGCAAATCGCTTTGTTTCAAATTATTTTCTTCCATCAAGAACTTAAGAACTTCATTCGGCGGAACTTCCGGCATTGGATAATGCTCATCTTCATAGTTTTCAATTAGAACAGACATCAATTCCAATAATTTTTCTTCTTCCAGGCTCAAACCGTCTTGTCTAATACCTTTTGTCATTAAACGGTCAATCTGTTCCGTCATTCTCTCAAGTTCTTCTTCGCTTGAAATAACCGACGGCAAGGCTTCCATCAAAAGTAATCCATATTTTTTAACATCAACATT
>DATHTS010000619.1:0-1522 GCA_035462935.1 Pyrinomonadaceae bacterium | reverse complement strand
GCACAGGCTCAGTTTTTTGCGAAACCTCCGAGTGTTGCTCCTTTGCGTTTCGTGAAGCCGCCAGAAGTTCAACTGTTAATCCCGCCACACGCACCAGAGTTTCCAACGCTTCGACATCAACGTTTCCGTTTTCCCGACCTTTATCGGCGTAGAGAACGGCGACGCCGCGTCCGCGGGCGACGAGCGGAATCGCGTGCATTTGTTCGGGCTGACCGAAATCGAGTTTGTCTAAATAAAGCTTATCTTCCTCAAAAGTCCCGTAGCTTCCTTCCGCGGCTGTCAAAGAGCGAACCGATTCGCCGAGAACGGTTGACGCCGAAACCGGGAAGAAAACTTCGCGGATAGCTTTTTCGTCTCCCTGCTCTTCCTTGCCGAAAACGCGCCAGCCGACAAAATAATCGTTTTTAATAATGAAAAACGCTCCTCTCGATGTGAATTGAGCGGCTTGATTAACAAGGGATTTCAAGATTTCGGCTTGGCTTTCCTGAGTGCTGATCTCGTTTATCGCGTCGCGCACCGCGGAATAATCTGCCGGCATTGGTTCGGGTTCTTCTTTCATCTTCTCGGCTTCAGAAATGGCTTCAGCCGTAATCCGCGCGCCTTCATCCCGCGCTAAGCGGAGATGTTCGACCACTGTTTCCTTAAAGCCTTCGTCGAGTTCGCGGTCGGATTCCAAGCGGCTGGAGAAATCTCGAAAAAGCTCGTCAAGCTGAGATTTGTGTTTCTCCAACTCGGCTTCAAATTTTTCTTGAAAACCGGAAATTTCCTGCCGCATATCGACAAGAACACTCTTTAAATAACTCTCAAATTCGGTTTTTAAACTCCGTTCGAGTTCTTCACTGTTCACAATATTTCTCCTCCAATTATTGAAAAAAGCACGGTTTCGGGGACAAAAAGACTGGTGGATTTTGCGCGAGAATGCTTAAACCTTACAGACAAGATGGCATTAGCGGACAAGTGCCACCTTCAAGATTATTAACAATTTACGGATGCCTGTCAAGAAATTTGTTCAATTGGTAGTAATGCGCTAGGGCTTATTCAAAGTCATAACTCTAAAGGAGTCATTATCAAGCTCAAGGCTTCATCGATCAGGGCATTGAAATATCTTCTTGCTTTGGCGATGTTTTCCCAACCTGTTTTTCTCAATATTCCAATGGTTAAGTTGTTCAATACTGCCATTACTCGCCCGCCGCCCGCCGCTACGCTTTGCGATAACTCTTTTTGGGCAAAGATCGCATCGCCGCTCACAATTTTATTTTATTGGTTTGCTGTTCCTGAATAATTACGTTTTCGAGCGTATCGCTGAAACTGAATTTTCCGAGCGCGATTTTAATTTGAAGTTCCCAGACAGAGGCGACGCTCAAAAATATTTGGTTTGACGGATTGAGGATTTCATAAGCGACTTTGACGGAAAGTTTATGCGGTTCTTCGTGCATCCAGACAAATGCGTGAGAATCCAGCAGCAAATTCATAATTCTTTATCAAACCCCCAGAATTCATCCGGTAATTCATCATCAAAATC
>DATHTS010000618.1:0-2819 GCA_035462935.1 Pyrinomonadaceae bacterium | reverse complement strand
AAGTTCGCCCCTAACTCGCGGTTGACCCGCCTTAATAAATTCAAATTAAACGCGGCGGTTACGCCTTTCGCATCGTCGTAGGCATTTAAAATCACGCGCGGGTCTTTTTGCAAATCGAAGCCGATAAAAAGCAAATCGGTTTCATTCATCACTTCGCGCAAGTGCCGGAAAAAAGCGATGCTTTCAGCGCGGCGGAAATTCCCGATATTCGAGCCTAAAAAGAGTATGATTTTTTTCTTATCCGAATCGGTTTTCAGTGATTCCAGGATTTTAAAATAATCGCCGTTGCGCGCATTGATGGAAAGATCGGGGAAATCGGATTTGAATTTTGCGGTTAAAGCATCCAAAGCTTCCGCTGAAATATCAATCGGAAAATAAGTGAAATCGGCGTTTCGCTTTAAAAAATAATCAATCAAAACCGCCGTTTTCGTGCCGTCGCCCGCGCCGAGTTCGATAAGGTCGAACCCGGCGTCATCCGCATTAAAAGCTCGAAATATTTCTCCCGTTCGGGTTTCAAAAATCTCAAATTCCGCCCGCGTCAAATAGTATTCCGGCAGTTTCATAATTTCCTGAAACAAGCGCGAGCCTTCATCGTCGTAAAAATATTTTGAAGATAAAAATTTCGGCTCGGCAGATAAGCCTTTTAGAATATCCTGGGCGAAAGCGTTCTGCTCGATTGCGGTTGAACTTTGCATTTTATTTTGAATTGCCCGCGAAATACGCGAAAGATACGAAATAAAAACAAGTAAATAATAAAGGTTTTACTTGCATTTTAATATTTTTTCGCGTCATTTCGCGTATTTCGCGGGCAGCAATTATTTAGCCAAACGTATTCCCGTGAATTGCCAGCGAAGCGGCGGATGGAAAAAGTTACGATATGTTTTGCGGCTGTGATTCGGCGGCGTTGCCACGCTCGCGCCGCGCAAAACCATTTGATTGACCATAAATTTACCATTGTATTCGCCGACCGCGCCCGCCGGTTTTTTGAAATTAGGGTAGGGAAGATACGCCGAATTCGTCCATTCCCAGCGCAATCCCCAATCAAATTTATCGCTTGCCGCTTCCCACTCAAATTCGGTCGGAAGCCTCAAGCCTTTCCACTCGGCAAAAGCGGCGGCTTCGTAAAACGAAACGTGACAAACCGCATTTTCCGGCTTTATCTTTCGCAAGCCGCCAAGCGTGAACTGAAACCACTCACCATCAATTTTGTGCCAGTAAAGGGGATATTCCACTTTATTTTCATTCACCCAATCCCAACCTTCCGAATGCCAGAGCCGAAAATCGCGGTAGCCGCCGTCATTGATAAATTCCAGAAATTCGCCGTTAGTTACAAGATTTTTGCTAATCTCGAAATCCTGCAAATAAACCGTGTGGCGACCCAGTTCATTGTCAAAATGAAAGCCATCACCGGCGAAACCGATTTCATAGTTTCCGGCAGGCATATTTATATATTCGTCAGGCGAAGCGGTTTCGGACGCGGAAATTTCGACAAGCGCGAAATTCTCTTTATAAACCGGAAATATCGGATTGACGCTGAAGGTATATTTTAAATCTGCCAGAAAAAGCTCCTGGTGCTGCTGTTCGTGATTTAATCCTAAAATAACGAGTTCGGCAATATCTTCCGGCAAATCATCCGCCAGAAAATCGAGCATTTTTTCGTCAACATATTTGCGATATTCAAAAACTTCTTTCACCGTCGGGCGCGACAAATCGCCGCGGTTGTGACGTAGAGTTCTTTCGCCGATGGAATTGTAATAGCTGTTGAAAAGAAAGCCGAAATCTTCGCTGAAAACTTTATAACCGGGCGCAAACTGCTTGAGAATCATTTCCTCGAAAAACCAGGTTGTATGGGCGATATTCCATTTCGCCGGACTAACATCAACCGTTGGCTGCGGAATGTAATCTTCGATTTCCAGAGGCTCGCAGAGTTTTTCCGTATAGCTTCTGACTTCAGAATAAAAACTCGCCAGCTCGCGGGTTTTTGATTTTTTTGGATTTGCGCCGGGCATTTTAAATTCCTTTTATATATTCCGAAAGAAAAGGATTTAATTCCTGTTTCTCGACAACAATTTTCTTAAACGGTCTTCCATCTCGCGCTGGATTTCCTCGCGTTCGGATTCAGCAGTATTTTCGCTGACTGTTTCAAACAATGCGAAAGGCGTTTCGCTCAAATGCCTGAGTTCCCAAGCCTCTAGGTTTTTGCGCGAAGCACGGGAAAACCAAGCCGCGTCAATATCGGATGAAACTATTTCCGCCGCGCCGAAAAGCTCTTCGCTCGAATTCGCCAGACGTTTTTTCAGCGTTTCAGAAAGCAAAACACGCCGTAAACTCCACCCGTGTTTTTTATATAACGACAAAATTTCCCCGATTTGTCCGGCGTTTATCATTTATCCTTGCGTTTCGGAACGACTACTTCTGTATTTGCGGTTGGGCTGATATTGGCGTTTGTATAGGGAATCAAATTATTTCCCATTTTGTTGGCGGCTTCGGCTTCGATTTGCGATTGTCCTCTGCCCGGCGATTTGTGATTTCCGGCAAAGGCGTCGCCGACGGCGAGTTTCCAGCCGCCGTTTTCCAGTATAAACGGCAAATCCTCCCACCTCTGTTCCTTTTGATTATAAACTTCGAGCGCGCCCATATTTTCCTTTACGCGCTCATCACGGACTTGCGGCAGAGTTTCGGCAAAAGTCGTAGCGGTAAAACCGTTTTTAAGAACTTCGCCAATCTGCGAGTTTTGCTGTTTGGACACCATTTCGGCAAAACCCTGGGTTCTTTGAGACATCATTTGTTTGATGGCGTCCGTATTTTGGCTTTTGACC
>DATHTS010000617.1:0-2732 GCA_035462935.1 Pyrinomonadaceae bacterium | reverse complement strand
GAGATATTTTACGACAACTAATGCGTTTATATTTGCGGCTTTGCCGCGTCGCGCATCGGGCGGCAAAGCCGCAATAAAAAAATCTTCTAACTTCCGTAGATACTAAAGTTGAGGTTCAGGTTTTCGCTCTTTATTTTCAACTTGATTTTTATCCTTTCGGCTTTATTCTAATCTCGAAAAGGTTCTGCCAATTTTTGCCCGTGACGAAAATTCTGTCGGTTGCTTCATCGTAAGCGATGCCGTTGAGCGTGTTTTCCCGGCTTTTCTCGACATCTCTGGGCGAGATGCCGTTTAAATCCAGCCAGCCGAGCAGTTTTCCGGTTTGCGGGTCAATTCGGGCGATGTGGTTCGGCTTGCCGATTTCCTCGGAATGCCAGATGTTCGCCCAGATTTCGCCTTTGATATATTCCAGCTCGTTCAGATTCATCAGAGGCTTTCCGTTTTCGTCTAAAACCACGAGCGTGCGAACGGTTTGGAAAGATTCAGGGTCGAGAAAGCGGATAACGTGAGTGCCGTCGCTCATAATCAGATGTTTCCCGTCGTCAGCCAAGCCCCAACCTTCGCCCGGGTATTTGAACTCTTTGACCAGGCTAAAATCGTTCAGGTTATACACAAAACCGGTGAATTCCTGCCAGCTTAACTGGTAAATTTTATCGTCTAAAATCGTTATTCCCTCGGCAAAATAATCGCGCGACAGCTTATGCTGCTGCAAAACTTTGCCGGTTTCGAGTTCCACCTTTCGCAAAGTCGAACTGCCGTATTGCCCGGTGCTTTCGTATAAAAAGCCGTTGTGATAAACCAACCCTTGGGTAAAGGCGCGCGGGTCGTGCTTGTAGGTGTTGACGATTTCGTAGGTGTAAACCGGAAGGCTGGCAGATGTCTTGTTCGCCATATTCGTTGGGTTTGTTTTATTTATAACCGCCGAATTTGTGTTGCCCGCATCAGTGCAGGCAGCCGATAAGATGACGCAGAAAATTAAAATATAAAGACGCATAATTTGATTTGGGATTTGGGATTGCGGATTTGGGATTTTGTTTTTTTGGTCTTTGGTCTTGGGTCTTTGGTCTTTGAAGTAAACCCCTTTGGTTAAATAATAAATCGAAGACCAAAAACCGAAGTCCGAAAACCGAAAAAATCGCAAATCCCAAATCCCAAATCCCAAATTACTTCATCGCTCGCTCAATCGCTTTTCTAAAGCTTTCCGCCGAAAGCGTGCGAACTTTTACGCCGTTGACGAAAATGGTCGGCGTGCCGTGGACATGGTAACTTTGCCCGTCCGCCATATCCTTACGAATTTCATCGGCGTATTTTCCGCCATCGAGTTCCGCGTCGAAACGCTTGCGGTCTAAACCGAGTTTCGTCGCAAATTCTTTCAGCGAAGCCGCGTCGAGCGAGTTTTGATTATTGTAAAGCAATTCGACGTATTCAAAAAACTTGCCCTGCGCGTTTGCCGCGTTTGCCGCCTGCGCCGCGAGGAAAGCGTGTTCGTGCATCTGCAAGGGAAAATCGCGCACGACAAAACGCACCTTGTCGCCGTATTCGGCAATTACCTTTTTCAAAACCGGATGCGTCGCCGCGCAAGCGGGGCATTGAAAATCGGAAAACATCACGACCGTTACCGGCGCGTTCGCGCTGCCCTTCGACGGGTCGTCGTCAACCGAGATGTTCTGCGCGACCGGCTGAGGTTCTTTGATGAGAAACTTGGCGTTGTATTTTTGAAACAGCTTTTTTTCCAGAGCGGATTGAAGCGCGACGCGTTCCTCTTCGGAAAATTCGCGCATTTTATCGCTGATTTCGCGGGCGATCAAATCATTCGTCTGAATATTCTGCGCCTTTGCCTCGGCGACAATCAAAGCCGACAAAACCGCTTCCTCTAAAGCCGCCTGCGCCGCGTCAAAGTAATTTGCTTCGAGATCGTAAAGCGAAAGCTTATTTTTATCCTGAAAATCTTTAAAAGTGATTTGTCTTCCGCCGATTGTTACCAGAACATCCGCCGGTTTCAAATTCGGCGAATTCACATCTTTGCCGATAACGGGCTTGTATTTGGCTTTTAACCGCGCGACAAAATCCGCCAGAGCCTTCTGCTCCGGCTCGCGGCGCAGGTAAGCGACAATCTGCGGGCGAACTTCCGCCAGCGGCTTGTATTTGAGCGCGGCTTGATTGGCATCGTAGATGGATTGAATTTGCGCGGCGGTCGGATCGGCGACTTTGGCTTTGACTTCCGTTTCGAGAAGCTTTTCAACCGTCGTATTCCCCGCCTTGCTTTCCAGTTCAAACAAAATCCCGGCAATCTGCTCGCCCAAAAGCTCCAGCCGCTGCTGAGAAAGCAGAGCGGGAAGCTTTTCCCAAGCCTCGCGCGCATCCGGCATAAGGTCTTTCGCCGTAAACTGTTGCCCGTTGGCAGTCGCTAAAACCTCGTCCGCTTTTTGAGCATAAACGTTAAAACAAAACAATAAAAGGCAGAATAAAATCGTTAATCTTCTCATTCAGGATATTACAAATTTCCTTTGCGTTCTTTGCGCCTTCGCGGGATTATTTTTTGTAAACCTGCAATTTCCCGCAAAGGCGCAAAGGGCGCAAAGAATAGGGATTAATCAAAAAAAACCAAAGCTTCCGAAACGCTGACCGCTTCCGCTTCGCCCGGCTCGCCGAAAATTTCGGGATGAAAAATCTTCGCCAAAATCTCCGCACCTTCCACCACGCGCGGCGCGGGACGCGAAAAATAGCTGGTC
>DATHTS010000616.1:0-3357 GCA_035462935.1 Pyrinomonadaceae bacterium | reverse complement strand
TTTGTCAGGAATGGGAAGCGGAAAGCAGACAGGCGGAAGATTTCGGGGCGAGAGTTGTGTTGCCGCGTATCGGCGTTGTGCTGACAAAAGACGGCGGGGCTTTGGAAAAAATGCTCACGCCTTTTAAGTTCGGCGTCGGCGGCACAATCGGGAGCGGCGGGCAATGGATGAGTTGGATTGCAATTGACGATTTGATTCGGATATTTCATTTCGCTCTGGAAAATGCGGAATTAAGCGGCACGGTAAACGCCGTCGCGCCGAATCCGGTTACAAACGAGGAATTTACCAAAACATTCGGAAAGGTTTTACATCGCCCGACAATTTTGCCGATTCCCGCTTTTGGTATTAAATTGCTGTTTGGCGAAATGGGCGAAACCCTGCTTTTGGAAGGCGCGAGGATTTTGCCGGAAAAATTGATAAAAGCGGGTTTTGAATTTCAATTTGCGGATTTGGAAAAGGCAATGCAGCACGTTTTAGAAGGATAAAGGATAAATAAGTTTCTTACATTTTATTTATCCCTTATCCTTCATCCTTTATCCTTCTATGAAAATCTGGCTCTCGAAAAATTCTGAAATTTCCGTTCGGCAGCAGCTTGCGGCGCAGATTCTGCTCGGCGTCGCCAGCGGCGATTTGCAGATCGGGCAGAAATTGCCCAGCACAGGCGAGATTTCGCGGCGTTTTCATATCCTTTCAAACACGGTCAGTTCCGCTTACCAGCAGCTTGTTGCCGAAGGTTTGCTCGAATACAAGCAGGGCAGCGGCTTTTACGTTCGTGAAAATAAAAATGAGGATAACGGATTTGAACTCGACCGACTCATTGCCGAATTTCTTCATCAAGCGCAAGCAAACGGTTTTGGTTTGAAAGAAATTAGGCAGCGATTGGAAAACTGGTTCGAGCTTCAATCTCCGAACCATTTTCTTGTGGTCGAATCTGACGAAGGTTTGCGGGAAATTTTGATTGAAGAAATCCGGCAAGCAATCGGCTGGCAGGTTGAAGGCTGTGATTTTCACGATTTTCAGGAAACGCGGAAATCGGATAACGCAATTTTTGTCGCTTTGCCGGATGAAACCGAAAAATTAAATGAGATTTTGCCGCCGAATAGAACCTGCGTTTTTTTGAGAACTCGAAGCATACCCGATTCAATGGCGAACCAGACGCGCCCGCCGCAAGATGCTTTGATTGCAGTTATTTCCGGCTGGAAAAATTTTCTGATCTGGGCGAAAACGATTTTAATAGCGGCGCAGATTGACGCCGATTCGCTGCTTTTGCGTTCGACCGGGGAAACAGGTTGGCGGAAAGGCTTGGAAGGCGCTTCGATGATAATTTGCGATTCGCTAACGGCTAAAGAATTTCCGGGCGATAAACGGCTTCGGATATTTCAGGTAATCGCCGATGAATCTTTAACTGAATTAAAACGCCTCACAAATTGAATGAAAATAAATTCTGTCCTTGAATGAAACATTAGGAATGTTTCAAACCTTTACAAAATCCCTAAATAACTGCAAAAAAAGAAGCGGCACGTATTTTGCTCTGACACAAGACCATAAGAAAGGGGGTTTTATGTATAAGAGCGTTTCTTTTAATATTTTCGATTTAGGTCTTCAAGACATCGTCTATAAGGAAAATTCCGGCAAAGATAAGCAGAGGCTTGATAAAAGCCGGATGGAAAAACGCCACGAAAATCTTGATAATTCGATACGGAAACCAAATGCGGATTCGCGGGAAAAGTTTCTTGACTCGGATAAAAACAGGGCGCTGTCAGAATAAAGCAAGCGAAACCGAAAGAAATATTTCTCATAATTTTTAGCTCAATAAGTCTTTAATAATTAACATTTTAAAGTCCTCACCCTCGTTTCTTTTTTCAAACACAAAACTCGAAATAACAAATCAAACTTGACGAATTGCTTAATTGTAACTATCATTGTTACAGATATGCAGAATAGTCGTTTTGCAATTGCGGTTCACACTTTGGCTTTAATGGCGAATTATGAAGATAAGCCGTTGAAGTCGGAGTTTATCTCGTGTTTTGTCAAGACGAATCCGGTGGTGATTCGACGCCTTTTGCCCGAACTGGCAAAAGCGAATCTGGTTGAAACGCAGCCGGGCGCGAGCGGTGGCAGCCGGCTTAAACGTCAGCCGGAAGAAATCACGCTCTGGGAAATTTATCAGGCGGTCGAGACAAACGCCGCTTTCGGGGTTCATCGCCCGTCGCTGGAAGAAGAATGCACGGTTAGCAGGAATATCGAAGGCGTTTTAATAAATATTCAAAACCGTGTTGATAAAGCGGTCTGGCAGGTTCTGCGGGGTATTTTGCTCGCCGAGGTTTTGCAGATGCTGAAAGAGGAAAACGGCGGCGCGATAAATGACGAGAAATGTCGTGAATATCAGAAGTGAGGTGAAAATCAAAAGCAGCTATGAAAGAGTATATCGAAAAATCAATGACTTTTGCCGAATATGTCGGGCTGATTGAAGATTTGCTGGCGGAAGGGAAAACGACCGGACCGGTTCAATCTGAAGCAATGTTCACTTATGCCAAGCTAAACCGTCAGAGAATGAAGCGGCTGGGGAAAACGGTTGAGCTAAATCCTTTGCTTAAAGAGAAAGCGCGAAACGTGCGGAAAAAATGGATTTGGCTGATTATCACCGAAGGCTGGTGCGGCGACGCGGCTCAGAATATTCCGGTCATCGAAAAAATCGCGGCGGAAAACCCGAATATCGAAACGCGCTATATTTTGCGCGATGAAAATCTGGAATTGATGGATTTGTATCTGACAAACAATGCGCGTTCGATTCCGAAATTGATTTGTCTAGATGCGGAAACGCTTGAAGAAATCGGCACTTGGGGACCGAGACCGCAGGCGGCGATGAGCTATTTTTACGAGATGAAACAATCGGGAATGGAAAAACCGCAGATGATGGAAAATTTGCAGCGCTGGTATTTGCAGGACAAGGAATATTCCATCCAAATCGAGTTTGAAACGCTGTTTGACGAATGGTCGGAAAAGGCGAAAATTTTGGCGGCGGCGAAATAAGAATGTTTAGCCCGCGAAATACGCGAAACAAGCGAAAATAAATTGGTGAATAGTAAATGGTGAATAGAAGCTATCTCAAAAAAACAAAACGTTAGGTTAAGCAAGCGGTCTGTGCCGCGTTTGCCGAAGATTGCTGCTTAAAACGCGGTCACAGACCGCTTACTTAACGATAAAATTATTTTTGAGATAGCTTCTAGTTGTATTGACAAAATAGTTTAGGAGGAATTCAAGCCAAACTCTAAATTATAAACTATGCACTCTAAACTACTTTACAGAACATATCCGAATTAGTTTATAGTTTAGAATTTATAGTGTAGAGTTTCA
>DATHTS010000615.1:0-8160 GCA_035462935.1 Pyrinomonadaceae bacterium | reverse complement strand
AATGACGGCGGTGGAAACGGCGGCGACAATAATCCGAAAAAACAAGATTTTGAAAATGAATACATCGAAGAATATGTGCCGAACAAACCTCGTATTTTGATGTGGTTTCTGTTGATGGCGGTTTTGATGACCTTCGGCGGTTTGATCGAGGCGTATCTGGTTATCGCTTCAAATAACGTTCTCGAATGGAAACCTTTTAATTTGCCCGTCGCAGTTTGGATTTCTACCGCTTTGATTCTGGCAAGCAGCTTTACTTATCTTGTTTCCAAAAAGGCTCTGCAAAAAGAAAATCAGGAAAAAGCGAAAAACTGGCTTTTGGCGACAACGGTTCTCGGCGCGGCTTTTATTTCGTCGCAAATTCTGGCTTGGCTGACGCTCGTGCAAAGAGGCTTATATGTGCAGAGCAATCCATACGCGGGATTTTTCTATATTCTGACGGCGGTTCACGCGGTTCACGTTATCGGCGGAATCTGCGCGCTCGGCTATATCGTTTTGCGGACTTGGCACAAGACTTTTTCCGACGAAGAGTTGGAATATCGAAAAAACATTTCAAGCGTTATCGGCTGGTATTGGCACACGATGGACGGGCTTTGGCTTGTGCTGTTTTTTTTGCTTGGCTTCTGGAAATAATTTATGGAAAACATCGCCATTGGACGCGAGCGCAGCTCTTTGCTTTTGATAAATATCCTGTCTGTTTTAATTCCGCTGGCGGTGATTATCATGCTCTCGTTTCCGAATAAATTATATTTGGGCGAATGGACAAAAAATCTCTCGCATCTCATCGGCGGCATTAATTCTTTAACCTCGCTGCTTTTAATAGCCGGATTTTTATTTATCAAAAGAAACAAAATCGAACTTCACCGGCTGGCGATGATCGGCGCTTTTGTTTTAGGAAGCGTGTTTTTGGTTTGCTACATTGCCTATCATATTTCGAATCCGCCGAATAAATTTCACGGCGAAGGATTTGTTCGATATATTTATTTCTTTGTTTTAATCACGCACATTTTATTATCTATGGTCGTCCTGCCGCTCGTGTTGCGGGCAATGTTTTTTGCCGTGACCGGACAATTTATTCGTCACAAAAAAATCGTAAAATACGCATATCCGATTTGGCTGTATGTTTCGGCAAGCGGTGTAATCACCTATCTTATGCTGTATCAACTATTTCCGGCAAAATAAGATAAATGGGATTTTGTGTTGCAGAAACCAATTTCAGGTGATATATTTTAAGTTGTTGAAAATCTGTCGCCGAAGTTGTTTCAGCAAAAAACAGCACGGGGGAACCAAACGTTTTATAAATTATAAAACACGGGGCGAAGCGTTCTTTTGAGAGCGCAGGGAAACTTCTTCCTTCCTAGCCCGACAGCTAACCTCGGAGGCGTTGCGAAGAAGTAACTGCGAAAAAGTTTTGCCTTTCCGGGCGCGATTTTGTGTGTGCTTCGCGTGCCTTTTCAACACTCTTGTCTTCTTAAAAGAGAAAAAAAGTTCCGTGTTTGTAAATTCACGGAACTTTTTTGTGTTTCTACCGCGCTTTTCTCCCGTCTGCTTTTATTAGCGGCAACTGTTTAACCGTCATAATCGGGATTTTTGAGTCCTTGTCGAAAAGAATTTCTTTTGGCTCTTCATTCAAAGCAACTGTAAAAGTTTGCGCCCGCTTTTTAATATGAAGCTTTTCCCTTTTTGTTCCCTTTGAAGTTTGTATTTCAATTTCCAACGGTAGTTGAAAAACTGCGGGCGTCAAATCTTTCGATTTTTGCGTTTGCGAAACCGTCAGACTCAGCTTTTTATCAGTTGGGTTGTAAACTTGCTTAACTTCCAACTTCGGAAAACCGGTTCCGTAAACCCATTGCTTAAAAAACCAATCCAAATTTTTGCCGGAAGCTTCTTCCATCACGCGCTGTAAATCCGTTGTTTCAACGTTGCCGAATTTGTGACGCTCAAGATAATCGTTGACGGCTTTCCAAAACGCATCGTCGCCGACGGTTTCGCGCAAAGTGTGAATTACTGCGCCGCCCTTGTCGTAAGTTATGGCGGGAGTTTCAAAGAGTTTATTTACATCTCGCGCCGTCAAATTAAAAAGCCCGTGCGGGCGCTGAATAACCGCTTCGCTGATGATAAATTCGAAGGCGTCATCGCGGATTTTCCGCATATATTCCTTGCGCCCGTACATTTTCTCGCGGTAAGCCGCTTCCATAAACGTCGCAAAACCTTCATTGAGCCAAAGTTCCGCCCAATTTTTGCAGGTAACGAGATTTCCGAACCACGAATGCGCGATTTCGTGCGAGACCAAATCTTCGACGGCTGATTTATTTATCTTGGAGAAAAAAATCTCCGTGTCCGCCATCGTCGTCGCGGTAATATTTTCCATCCCGCCGAACTGAAAATTCGCCACAATCGTCTGGTCGTATTTATTGTAGGGATAATCAATTCCGGTCAACTCTTCAAAAATGCGAAAAATATCCTTCGTCGTGCCGTAAGCGACCGGCACAACATTTTCCGATCCCGGATAGACGTAATAGCCGAGCGGGATGTTTTTATAATTATCGCTGATTCTTACATAGTTTCCGACGACGAAAGAGGTCAAATAGGTTGAATGCGGAACGGGCATTTTGTAGTGGAATGTCAGCGTTCCGTCGCGGTTTTTCGTTTTCTTGATAAGCTCGCCGTTGCCGATTGCGGTTTCGTTTCCTTCGACCGTAATAAACTGCTCGGAAGTGGCTTTGTCATCTGGAAAATCGTAAGAGGGAAACCAGTGATGCGCTTCGTCGGGCTCGCCCTGCGTCCAAACCTGCGCCGGGCGAATCGTTTTTCCCTTTTCAACCACAGCATCAACAAAATAAACGCCTTTTAGCGGTTTGGCAGAATATTTGAAACGAACGGCGATTTGTTTGCCTTCTTGATAAGATTGATCGAGTGAAATAATGATCTTGCTGTTCGCCTGCCGGTAATTTAAATCTTTATTTTCAGCTTCGAGCCTGACCGATTCAAACTTCAATCCCGCAGCATCGAGTTCTAGCGTTTTAAAATTATTCTGCAGAGGTTTGAGCAAAACGGTCGTATCGCCGAAAACGATTTTGTTTTTACGATCAAAGCTGACACGAAGTATGTAATGCTGGACGTCGTAGGTTCTCTCGCGGTTAAAATTTTGTCTCTGCGCCTGCGTCGAAGCCGGAACGCTAAATGTTAAAAGGCAAAGTAAAAGAGCGAAGACTCGTAAATTTTTTAGCATAAATTCAAATAAATTTACCAAATTGACTGTCGGGTAATCAATTTGGAACAAAGATGATTTTAGGTGGAGATTCATTTATATTTAGATTATGAACAAAAGTTTATTTCTTCTGCTGAGTCTTTTTCTGACGTTTTCAATCAAAATCACTGCTCAACAGCCAAGCCCGACGCCGCTTCTTTACTCCGAGAAAACGCTCCGGGAAATGAAGCAAATCCAGCAAGCCGCGCTCGCCGGCGATTACGCTTTGCGGCAAACGGCATATCTTTCCAACAACATCGGACCGCGCCTGAGCGGCTCGCCGCAGTCCGAACGCGCCATCGAATACGTTGCCGCCGAAATGCGAAAGCTCGGTCTCGAAGTGCGCCTGCAAAAATTAATTGTTCCGCACTGGGTTCGCGGCGAGGAACGCGGAGAGCTTATTGAATATGAAGGAATGGCGAAAGGCACAACGCAAAAAGTAGTTTTAACCGCGCTCGGCGGAAGCGTCGCCACGCCGAAAGAAGGTTTAACGGCGGAAATCGTCGTGGTCAACAATTATGAAGAATTAAACGCGCTCGGACGCGAAAGAGTTGCGGGAAAAATTGTTCTTTTCAATAACAAATTCGACAAACAACTCGCTGAAAGCGGTTTCGGCAGTCAGGCTTACGGGCAGGCAGTACAGTTTCGCAGCGGCGGCGCGATTGCGGCTGGCAGGTTGGGCGCGGTAGGCGTTCTGGTGCGTTCGGCGGGCGGCTCGCAGAATCGTCTGGCTCACACGGGCGGAATGCGTTATGAACAAAATGTTCCGAAAATTCCGGCGGCGGCTGTTTCTTTTGAAGACGCGGAAACAATCGCGTATCTCGCAAAAATGGGAAGAGTCAGAATGCGCCTTTTACTTACGCCGCAAACTTTGCCTGACGCCGTGAGCTACAATGTCATCGCCGATTTGAAGGGAAGCGAAAAACCGGATGAAATCGTCATTGTTTCAGGTCATCTCGATTCGTGGGATTTGGGAACGGGCGCGCTCGACGATGCCGCCGGCGTTGCGGTTTCAATGCAGGTTCCCTTTATTTTGAGACAATTAAAGCTTCGACCGAAACGAACGATTCGCGTCATCGCTTATATGAACGAGGAAAACGGCTTGGTCGGCGGCACGACTTACGCGAAAGAGGAAGAAGCGAATATCTCGAAACACTTTGCCGCGATTGAAGCCGATTTAGGCGCGAGCCATCCGCTCGGATTTTTGTTTGCGGGAAATAAAGCCGCACTCCCATATTTCGCGCCGATTTCAGACGTTTTAAAATCGCAGGGCGCCGCGCTTGTTGAATTCCGCGAAGGCGGCGTGGCTGCCGACATCGGACCTTTAACGCAAAGAGGCGTTCCGTCATTCGCCAATTGGTTCGATACGCGCACTTATTTTAATTATCACCACACGGAAGCCGACACTTTCGATAAAGTCAATCCCAAAGAGCTAGCCGAAAACGGCGCGTTGATGGCGGTTTTGGCTTACGGGTTAGCGAATCTGGAACAGCCGCTGCCGAGATAATTTTGGATTCCAGATTTCAAATTCCAGATTTCAAATTCCGAATTCCAGATTTCGGATCGCAAACTCAAATTTGCCCCGAAGAATTCCAGATGATAATTTTTAAACTACAAGCTTATGTTTTTGTCAGTATTTTGATAATAAAAAAGGCTCAAACGTTTTGAATCACGCCTTGAAGCTTTTCGTTCAAAGAAAAGCCGGTAAAACAGAAAAAATTATCAAAATCAATGTCCGGTTGTTTCCGGCAATATCTGACTATCTCGGATAAAATATCCGACTTAAATCGAACAAAGGGAGAAATATAATGAAAGAAAAAAAAGAAAATCAAAATGAAACCGCGAAAACCGAAGAATTAAAAAAGCATACGGACGAATCCGCCGAAGGTCGCCTGACGACCAATCAAGGCGTCCGCATCAATGACAATCAAAACTCGCTGACAGCCGGAGCGCGTGGCGGAACTCTGATGGAAGATTTTATTTTCCGCGAGAAGATGACCCATTTCGACCATGAGCGCATTCCCGAACGAGTCGTTCATCCGCGCGGTTCGGGAGCGCACGGCTTTTTTCAGGTTTATGAATCAATGGCGGAGTATACGAAAGCGAAGTTTCTGCAAGACCCGTCGGTTGAAACGCCCGTTTTTGTGCGTTTTTCAACCGTTGTCGGCTTTCGCGGCTCGGCGGATACAGTGCGCGATGTGCGCGGTTTTGCCACGAAATTTTACACCGAAGAGGGAAACTACGATTTAGTCGGCAACAATATGCCGGTTTTCTTTATTCAGGATGCGATCAAATTTCCCGACCTCGTTCATTCAATCAAACCCGAACCGCATCACGAAATGCCGCAGGCTTCAGCCGCCCACGATAATTTCTGGGATTTCATCAGCCTGATGCCCGAATCAATGCATATGATTATGTGGGTTTTGTCCGACCGCGCCTTGCCGCGCAGTTACGCGATGATGGAAGGTTTCGGCGTTCACACATTTCGCTTTATCAATGAAGAAGGAAAATCACGGTTTGTAAAATTTCACTGGAAACCCGTGCTCGGAGTTCATTCGCTGGTTTGGGACGAAACGCAGAAAATCGCCGGGAAAGACCCGGATTTTAACCGCAAAGACCTCTGGGATCGCATCGAAATGGGCGATTACCCGGAATTTGAACTCGGCGTGCAGATCGTCGAAGAAGAAGACGAGCATAAATTCGATTTCGATTTACTGGACGCGACAAAGATAATTCCCGAAGAACTCGTTCCCGTCAAAATCATCGGCAAAATGACGCTCAACCGCAATCCCGACAACTTTTTTGCCGAAACCGAGCAGGTCGCTTTTCATCCCGGTCACGTCGTGCCGGGCATAGATTTTACCAACGACCCGCTTTTACAGGGACGCCTTTTTTCATATCTGGACACGCAGCTCATCCGGCTTGGCGGACCGAATTTCTCGGAAATTCCGATTAATCGCCCCGTGGCGGAAGTCAAAAACAACCAGCGCGACGGATTTATGCGCCAGACAATCAACAAAGGGCGCATAAATTACGAGCCGAACTCGCTTGGCGGCGGCTGTCCGATGCACTCGCCGGAAAATATGGGCGGCTTTGTCAGCTATATGGAAAAAATGGAAGGACACAAAGTGCGCGAGCGCAGCGACAGTTTTGCCGACCATTTCACACAGGCGACGCTTTTCTGGAACAGCCAAACGGAAACGGAAAAACAGCATATCGTCGAAGCTCTCCATTTTGAACTCGGAAAAGTCAAACATATGCATATTCGCGAGCGTATCGTGCATCTATTGGCGAATATTGATAAAGAACTTGCCGCGAAAACTGCGGCTGGAATCGGCGTCAAAGATTACTCCGGCGATTTAAGCTATTTGGAAGAATCAGCCGCGCCGAAACCGAACGATAAACGCGGTGCGGCTGAACCGGGACGCTCGGCGGCGCTCAGTATGGAAAACACTGCCAAAAGCGCAAAAACTCGAAAGGTCGCTATTCTCGCCGAGGACGGTTTTGATTATAACGCTCTGATGGCTGTAAAAGACGCGCTTAAAAGCGAGGGAGCGCAAGCCAAGATAATTTCCAAAAATCTGGGAATGATAACAAGCGCCGACGGGCAGGAAGTCGAAGTTGATAAAAGCTATCCGACGACCGCTTCGGTTTTGTTCGACGCGGTTTTCGTCCCCGGCGGACGGCAAAGCGTCGAAAAATTGAAAATGCAGGGCGATTCGATTCATTGGGTCAATGAAACCTTCAAACACTGCAAACCGATTGCCGTCACGGGCGAAGCCGTTGATTTCCTGAAAGAAACCGACATTACAGGCATAGATGTCGCCGCCGAGAATGCGGACGGAAATCTGATTAGCGATAAAGGCGTGATAACTGTTCGCAACGCTTCGGATTTCAGCGCGTTTGCTGGAAAGTTTATCGAATCAATCGCGCAACATCGCCACTGGGAGCGCGAAAAGAAAGATCAGGTTCCGGCTTAGTATGTTGAGTTAGAAATTTTGGAACAACCGCTGACGGGATAATTCCAGATTCCGAATTCCAGATTCCGGATTCAAAGTTGCTTTGAACAATTTCAAATGATAACTTTTATTCAAAATCTCTGAATCCAAAATCAATTTGGAATTTGGAATTTGGAATCTGGAATTAAATTATGAACCGACCGCCACCGTATTTTCCGCAAAACCAGCTTTCGCCGCCGGACGAAAAGCGTTATCGCAGGTTTAAATTGATTGTCGCTTCGGCGGTTGTATTTTTGATTTTGCTTTTAGTTGGGTTGGGATTTGGAATTTATTATTTGATAAGTTGGTTTTTATCCTAAGGCTTGAGACGACGCGGGGCGAAACCGCTTCCATCCGTGAACGAAACAACGCGACGGCTTCTTCGGCGGTTTCGGTTGAGTATTTAAACTTCTCCACTAACTTTTCTTTGACTTCGCTCAGAATGAACTCTGAAGTAACGAGCATGTGATTCAAAAAACAATGTTCTAATAACTCGTGGCAAAATCCGCGAGAAATCAACGAAGCAATCAAAACATTGGTGTCGGGAACTGTTCTCACGAAACAATTTCAAAGACTTCTTCATCCGTGTAGGATTTCTCGGATTCAGCCATCATTCGCTCGCGTAATTTTCTGAAACGTCGCAGAAACAGATAGTCCTGCAAAGCGCGAACAGCGAAAGCATTTTCGGAAACGCCTTCCTCACGGGCGGCTTTGCCAAGCGTTGCTTTGATTTCTTCGGGTAACTCGACAGTTAAAGTTACATTCATAAAATTCACTCTTTTCAGAAAAATAGTTTGTCAAAGATATTATTCGTTCTTTATTATCGTTCGTCAAAAATGGCGTAAAGGAAACAGAGAAGCCGTCGAACGATTGAGATGACGTGGGGCGAAACAGCTAACTTCTTAAAATTGTTCT
>DATHTS010000614.1:0-2308 GCA_035462935.1 Pyrinomonadaceae bacterium | reverse complement strand
GGAAACCTTCAGTTATTCAAGCTGCAAATAAACAATAAAAATCAAGGTAATTTTTTTGTTCCCGCAATCTTGAAAAGAATTGGGCGACTCGGCGAAGCGTCGGCGACAAATGGCGCGATTTGCAAATTTAGAAAATAGTTTCCATCCTGAATTTCATTCGGCACGAATATCATTTCCGTAATCGTGTTATTGATAAAGCTATTCTCATCAATTTCAAAACTTCCCTGCCGGACATTCCAAAAAATCCGGTGATTCGAGAGTTTTCCCTCGTCAAAAATCCTGTCAATCGAAGGCGTATCAACGAGCAGATGTTTTACGCTTTTTTCTACCAAAAACTCCATCGCTTCAGTCGAGAAAAACGGCGGAACTTCTTCGAGATAACTTTGCGTCAACTTGCTTTCATTATTTGGAAGGGTACGGATGATCAATGATTTGGAATTTGGAATTTGGAATTTGGAATTTTCTAAATTTCGGAGGGCGTTTTCGATTGCTTTTCGGGTAATTAATTTATCATTTTGGTTCAAGTCAATGGCATACGTTTCATTTGTTTCGCTTGCATTCTCCGGCTCAATCGAAATTAGAGTTGCGGGAATAAACGTATCTTTCAAGCAATTATGAATCGAAATTCTCTCCTTAGTGATATGCCCGACGCATTCGGTATGCGTACCGTTGCAATGGGGAATAAAAGTTACCTGCTCAAAATTACAGCTTCCGCCGCGCCGTGTGTCTCCAATTAAATCGCCCGATTCACAGGCTTTTGATTTTGCTTTTTCCACGCCGTAAGCGTTTGGCTGCTCGCCGTTGAAATTTAAAGGAATCGAAATATCAATCGGCTCTTCGAGGTTGATTTGGTAAACTTGATCGTTTATTTGAAGAGAAATAGCCATTTTATAGAAATTCCCATTTTAAATTTTAGGTGTATTGACAAATAAAAATGGCAGCAGTTTTGAGTCCCGACTTTAGTCGGCTTGACCATAACTTAGCACCGTTGCCGCGTAAACGCGGGACTCAAAACGCGAGCGTCTTTATTTGTCAATACATTTAGTAAACAGCAAACTTTTCAAGATTTTCAAAAGTCTCCTTAGTTTCGTTCCGCATCCATAATTATTTCAAAAAAAAGGCAAAACGGTATATTACTACACTCGCTCTGCCTTTTACATTCATAAATTTTCCGAGAAATTTACTCAAAAAACATTATTTTGGATCGCTGCCGTCTTCGTTTAACCAATTTTGATAAGCGGTAAAATTGGTTTTCCTCCCCAGAAATTCTTCGACCAGTTTTTCGGCAGGTTTCGAGCCGCCCGGTTCAAGCACAATTTGCCGATAGCGTTTCGCAACTCCGGGCGCGAGCAGATTAGATTTATCGAATTGGCTGAACATATCTTTGGCTAAAACCAGCGACCACATATATGTGTAATAAATCGCCGAGTATCCATCCAAATGCCCGAAAGCGGTTTGAAAATGCGTGCCTTCGACAAACGGATACGGCGAATATTGCTCGTTAATTTGCTTGACGAGCAAATTAGTATCCACTTTTTCCGGCTCGCGGTCATAGATGCTCAAAGAAAGCCGCGCGTAAGTCATTTGCCCGCGAACTCCCAAACCTTTGCCGAATTCATTTGCCCGTATCATTTGTTTAACCAATGCGGCGGGAATCGGCTCGTTTGTTTTGTAATGCTTCGCAAATGTTTGAAGTGTAGAGACATCTTTCGTCCATTCTTCCAACATTTGCGACGGCGCTTCGACAAAATCCCATTCGGTCGAAATACCGCCGACGCCGATCCATTTTTGATTTCCCGCAAAAAGCGTGTGAAGCAAATGTCCGAATTCGTGGAAAAATGTCTGAACGTCCCCGTATTCCATCAAACCGGGATCGTCTTTCGTCCCGCCGGGAAAATTGCAGACCAGCACGGCTTCCGGTATTTGTTTTCCCGCCACGCCGGTTCTCACGCCAAACTGCGCGGCGTGATTGTATTTCCCTTCGCGCGGGTGCATATCCAGATAAAAACGCCCGACCAGTTTGCCGTTTTCAAACATTTCCCAGCATTCAACCGACGGATGCCAAACCGGAACGTCTTTGCGCTGCTTGAAAGTAACGCCGAAAAGCCTCCCCGAAATATCGAGAACGCCGTCTTTAACTTTTTGATAAGGAAAGTAAGGGCGAACGGTTTGCGAATCGAAATTGTAGCTTGTTTTTCGCAAAAGCTCCGAGTAATAAGTTGATTCCCAGCGATTAACGACCTTCGCGTTCGGCACGTCCTGCTGCTTGCGTTTGAGCAATTCCTGATATTCCCTTTGCGCTCTCGCG
>DATHTS010000613.1:0-2737 GCA_035462935.1 Pyrinomonadaceae bacterium | reverse complement strand
AATCGGCGCGGGCGGCGGGCTGGCGTGCGTTAAAGTTACGCCCGGCAGCGCTGAGCCGATAATCGTGTCAATCACATCGCGCGAAGCGATTTTCACCACGCGCGGAACGCCTTCTATCAATTTCGATTCCGGCATCTGAGCGCGAACCGCCAGATAAAATCCGGCTTCCTTGAGCAAACGTTCGTCGTCAATGCGCCCGACATAAAGCGTGTCGCGCGTTTTTTCAAGCGGAATCGGAACGCAGCGGCTCGGAATCACCGTTTCGAGCAAATCTCTCAAAACCGCATTCAGATTACTGAAAGTGAAATACAAATCGTCATGATCGTATTTCACAATATCTTTCGGGTGATGATCTGTCGAAAAAGTCATCAATTTCCCGACGAGTTCGCCCATTTCCAGATAAAGCTTTTCCGGGTGCAGAAGCGGCGCGCGAAAATAATGCGCCATCGTTGGAATAGACGAATTAATGGAGTGCAAAAGCCAGAAAATCGCAACTTCCGAAGTGGTAAAATCCGCCAGCGACGCGCCTCTCTGCCGACGCTGCTCACCCAAAGAACCGCTTTTCGTTATCAAAATTTCAACCAGCTGCCGCATTATATTTACCAGCCAGGAAGAAGCCGACGCCTGCAAAATCGGCGGGATGTATTCTTCGGAAATCTGCAATTGTCCGGTCGGGGTGCGTTCGAGTTCGGCGATTTTAATGGAAGTAAATCCGTCGCGTAACTCGTCGTCAAAGATAATGCGCAAATTGCTTTTCGCATACGACAAAGGCTGCGCGTTCGTGCCGGTGGTTTCGTCCTTGACCATCCCGCCTTCCTGCAAAAATCTCAAATTGTTATTCGCCTTCGCGCCGCTCGCCTGATAATTCGCCTCGCCGATTTTCTTCGCCGGAATCGCCAGATGCACGCCGAGTTTGCTCTGTTCCGGGTGAAAATGGTTTCCGACCGGACGCATATCGGGAACGGCTTCCGTTTCGGGAACATTTATCATCAAACCGTCGGGCAAAACAGCTCGGCAGTTTGTAATTTGAAAATTGCCGTTTGCGACGGCTTCGCGGTTGACCTGCAAATCCAGAATGCCGTATTCAAACGGCATTACCGAACGGATGCGCGAACTCAGCAGGTCTTCATAATAATTATCCCACTGCTGAAAGTGATGCGGTGTCAGCAGCATCCCCTCGTTCCAGACGACTTTGCGATATTGGCTCATAAATTAGCGGTTCAATTTTTGGGTGTTTCCAAATAATTGTCCGTTTAATAAAAAAATTTGTCAACAGTTTAGCTTAATTCTGATTTGTCGGAATCTGGCTTTGCGTCAAAACCGTAAAAAAATCCGCCATCCATTGTTCGCCGGTTTTTTCCGGTAATTCTTCCGGGTATTTTTCCGCCCATTCGAGAGAGCGAATCATCGGCACAAAACCGATTTTTTGTAAATTTTCACTGCGCCCGACGTGCCTCAACGATTCCGAAGGCTTTACTAAAAGATGAACCATTTTAATAGTTGCGGCAGTCGGGCTGGCGCAGTTTTCCGCCGGAGAAGTTACCAGATATTCACGACAGGCGAGCGGTCTGTCCTGATGAATCGAGCAGGATTCGTCTTCCAGAAAAGGACACGGTATTCCTTCATGAAAATATTCCATAACGACCTTTTCCTGCGTTTCCGGCGAAGACTTCGGGCATTCTTCCAATCGCTCGAACCACCCGATTTCCCGAAGGTGCGCGCATGCATCTTCAAACTTTTGCTTGATTTCGCTCCGCCGCGGTTCGGGCATATTTTCGACCAGTTCGGCAATCTGGTAGGCTTCCATTTCAGCGAGCGGGACGGGTTGGCGGCAGCACGCGCCGCAGCCTTTCTGACAGGAGATTTTTCGTCCGAGCGTTTCTTCCGCATTCACGCCCATTTCCACAAACGAACTGGTCATTGCCTGAAGAATCGGCAGCATCCGCATTGGTTTTACGGGCGTTGCCGGCACGGTCATCTGCATATTTAGCGGCGCGCCTCCGATGGTCAGAGTCACATTTCCGGTTACCCATTCATCTTCTTTCATTACTGACTCCTTATTGAAAGTTTATTGCTTCTGCGTTGACACCAAAATCCTTCGGATTTTGCATAATCGTCCCGATTGCCAGAAAACGCAGCGCCTGTTCAAACTCGGCATCGGAAATTTTCCCGCTTTCCTTCAAAAACCAAATCGTGCGAATCTGACGCGAAGAAACATTCGGAAACTGTCTGGTCAAACCCGCGACCATATCGCGCGCCGCCAGAGTTCGCCCGGCGACGCCGTGCTCGTAAAAAGCGATCACCAGCAAAGTATCGTCAGCCAACTCATTACCGAAAACGACGGTTAAATTATCCAAAGTTTCAGCCATACTCTGCGCCGTCGCTGTCGGGTCGCCGCGCTGATTGCCGATTCTCCCCAGAGCCGCCGCCGCCAAAAATTGCGGCTTTAAGTTTTTCGATTTCGCTAGAGCTTCGATTTGCGAAGCATTTCTTTTGACCGCGCTGAAGTTTTCGGCAAGAGCCGACGAGCCTTTGAATTGATTAATCTTATTTTTAACGATTTCCTGGTGTTTTGAAGTCAAAAAAGCATTCGGATGGTTGGTTGCGATGCGCCGCAGAAATTGAGCGGAGCTTCGCTCTAATTTATCCGTCTCGCTCGAAACTTCCGTCGTCGGCAAAGGAGTTGTTTCGACGGAAGAATTTACAGGCAAAACTTCGGTTTTTGAGTTTGTCGGCG
>DATHTS010000612.1:0-2899 GCA_035462935.1 Pyrinomonadaceae bacterium | reverse complement strand
CTGAGTAATTTCTTGGTTGTTCATTGCAGAATCAATTACAAGAAATTACTCTTTATTTTTCAAATAGCATTACTTTTTGTTCACTACCTAAAGATGTTCTCGAATGTGCGCCGAAATATCGCCTGCCGGAAACCACGCGATTGGCGGATAAGATGGCTTCGTATCGGAAAAAATAATCTATAGGAGTTTTATTTCTTCCGGTGATAATAATTTTACAGATTCTATAACGATTGATTCACAAAGAAATTCAGCTTCAATTCCGAAGCAATAATTAAATCTAACGTAAAAATTCAATCCTTCTACTTCTTGTCTGGTAGTAACTCCACGAAGTCTTTTATCACTTTTTAAACTTTCAAAATACTCATCATCAAATTCCTGAATTTCCAAACTGCCTAAAACGTTTTGACGATTAAAATTTTCAAGTTTTAAGCCGAAAATACTCTTGAATTTGAAATTAACCAAAAAGCTATCTCCTAAACCATAATGTTTAATGAGAACCGACGTTTCGAGAATCGGACAATATTCATCGTTTTCTTTTCGTTTTAGCGCAGTCTTCACGACTTCCGCATCGTGAAAATTCGGAAACTTACCGAAAATATCCATCAGCAGTTCTGTATTCTGAATTTTATTCTCCATAAGGATTTATCAAACCAAGCTCGTTCCCATCAGCCAATGCCCCCCGTCAACCACTAAAGTTACGCCGTTGATATAACTTGCCGCGTCCGAGCAAAGGAAAATCGCCGCATTTTCAATGTCTTTAATGCGCCCGAAACGTCCAAGCGGAATTCTTTTCTTTAATTTTTCCTTGATTGGCTCAGGCACAAGCCGTTTCATTCCTTCCGTGTCTTCAATCGGACCGGGCGCGATTCCGTTGACGCGAATGCCGTATCTACCCCATTCGACCGAAAGATTGCGTGTAATCGCGTCAACGCCGGCTTTTGCCGCCGAAACGTGGATTTGCATCGGCGTCGCCAGATAATGAAGCGTCGCGCTGATGTTCAAAATCTGACCTTGTGATTTTTGCAGTTCCTCGAAAGCGGCGCGGCAGACGTTAAACGTTCCTTTCGTGTCAATATCAACGACCGTCCCGAAGCCGTTTGGCGAAAGGTCTTTTGCTTCGGAAAGAAAATTTCCCGCCGCGCCGTTGACGACAATATCAATTTTGCCGAAATGCCGGACGGTTTCAGCAATCGCATTTTCCACCGCCGCAAAATCCCGCACATCAGCCGCGACCGCGAAACATTCGCCGCCGTTTTGCTCAATTAAAATTTTCATCGGTTCGAGACTTTCCATTTTGCGGCTCGTGATGGCGACTTTAGCGCCGTTTTCCGCCAGAGCGCGAGCCACGCCGCCAGTGATTCCCGTTCCGCCGCCCGTTACAAAAGCGACTTTGCCTTGTAAAATGTTATCTGCAAAAATTTTACTCATTGTGATTCGGGATTTTAGCACAAAAAATATGAAACCACAGATGAACACAGATAAACACAGATTGAAAAAAATCTTATCCGTGTTTATCTTTGTTCATCTGTGGTTATTTTTTCTCGTTTCCTGTCAAACCGCGCCGACTGACTTACGCTCGCTCGCTCCGGCGGAAACTTTGGTTTATCTCGAAACCAACAATCTGGCGCAGGCGCTCAACGCTTTAACCGAAAATGAAACTTTCAAAAAACTTTCCGCTCAAAAAACAGATTTTTCCGTGCTTGAAAATGTGCAAATTGCCGTTGCCGTTACTGGTTTTGAAACATCGGAAAAGCAAATCACCGACGGGCAGGCAATTCTGAATTTCAAACCGCGTTTTGTCGCCGTCGCCGAAACTCGCGCCTGGAACTGGCAGGCGCTTTCGCTGGTGGAAAATAATCTCGGCGCTTTTCTCAGGCAGACCTACGGCGAAGATATAAAAGTCGAAAAATCCAACCAAAACGGCGGAACTTTTTTTACCTGGACGGCGAAAGACGGGCGCAAAGTTTTCGCTTTTGTTCTCGGCAGCCTCGTCTATTTCGGAAATGACGCGGCGGCAATCGAAAAGGCTCTGGCTGTAAAGCGCGGCGAAGCGGAAAGCCTTTTGCAAAACGATTCGCTCGCCCGCGCTCGCTCAAGCGCGGAAAATACTCTGGCTTTCGGGTTTATCACCTCGGAAGGCGTGGCGCAAATCGCAAGTCTGGCGGGCGTTTCAACGGCTGTCGAAGCCAGCGAAGAAGCCGCGCCGCGCTCGTTTATCGCCAAAGTTCTCCCGCAGATTTTGCAAAAATCTGTGAGAGAAATTGTCTGGACGGCGCAAAAAACTGAGCGGGGAATCGAGGATTTTTACCAAATTCAAACCGTTCCGGAAGTCTCGTCCGTCTTGAAGGAAACTCTCATTCCAGCATCAAATAAACAAATTGAATCGGCGGAGTTCCTGCCGCCCGAAGTTTTTTCAGTCACCCGCTACAATCTCCAAAATCCGCAAATCGCCTGGCGCAGCCTGCTTCTGACGGCGGCGCGGGCAACCGATTCGGTCAGCGCAAAGATTTTGATCGCCTTTTCCGACAGCGTTTTCGCGCCTTACGGCGTCGCCGACAGTGAGACGTTTTTGAATGCCATCGGCTCGGATATTCTGACCGCCAGATTTGATGACGAAGGCGCGAAAAGCATCGCAATTGTAACGCCTAAAGATGCGGAAGCGGTGAAAAAATCTCTATCAGCCGAAATAAACTTTAAAAAATCTGTTGAAAAACAGGGCGAAGCCGAGATTTGGAAATCGGAAGATGAAAGTTTGATAGCCGCTTTTGCCGGGAACAAATTAATTTTGGGTGATGCGGGAAGCGTTCTCCAAAGCCTGCAAGCCAAACAAAGCGGTTTGAATTTCACAAAAACCGGACATTTTCAGAGACTATACGGCAGCGATGCTATGGTCGTAACT
>DATHTS010000611.1:0-3566 GCA_035462935.1 Pyrinomonadaceae bacterium | reverse complement strand
GTGCGACCAGGTATTCAACCGGATAATTCCGCTCGCGCAAAGCAATCACGATTTGGTCGGATTCGCGCTTGTTGACGCGCGGATCGTTTGCGCCCTGCACGACGAGAAGCGGCGTTTTAATTTTCGCCGCATGTGTTAAAGGCGATTGGCGCATTAGCTGTGCCTTGCCTTCCGGCGTATTCGGGTCGCCCATTCGCTTGTAAAAAATTACCCGACCGGCTTCCCAGTATGGCGGGATCGCTTCGAGCAAAGTGATTAAATTTGACGGCGCTACAATTGCAACCGCCGCCGCGTATAAATCCGGCGTATAAGTTACGCCCGCCAGAGTCGCGTAACCGCCGTAGCTTCCGCCCATTATCCCGACCCGTTTCGGATCGGCGATTCCCTGGTCAACCAGATATTTCACGCCCCAGGTGATGTCGTCCTGCATTTTCTGCCCCCACTCGTTATTCCCGGCGTTGAGAAACTTCTTGCCGAATCCGGTCGAAGCGCGGAAATTCGGCTGCAAAACAGCGTAGCCGCGATTTGCCAAAAATTGCGCGAAAGAGCTATAACCCCAAAAATCACGTCCCCAGGGTCCGCCGTGCGGCACAATAACCACCGGAAGATTTTTTGCCGGAATGCCTTTCGGCAAAGTAAGATACGCCGGAATTTCCAAACCGTCCGAAGATTTGTAACGCACGGGCTTCATTTCCGCCATATATTCGCGCGGCAATTTTTCACGAATGGTGTAAAGCGTGGAAAGATTTTTTGTTTTACGGTCGTAAAGCCAAACGGTTCCCGGATCAGTATCGCTGTAGGTCGAGATGATATATTTGGTTTCGTCCGTTGTGCCTGAGTTAAAACTGATTTCACGGTCGCCGAGTTTTTTCTTGATGTAGTTGTAATCTTCTTCAAATTTTTTGTCTTTGAAGTAAATCCGGTTTCTGTCCTCTGTGTAAACGGTGGCGATAAGCTCGTTTGTAACATCCGAAAAGCTCGTGCCGCCTAAATCCACGCGCTTCAACGGGTCGCTTTCGACAACTTCTTCTTTTCCGTTAGCGACATCGAGCAAAATAAGCCGCGTCAAATCCGTATCGCCTTTATTGGTCGAGATATAAACGCGCTTATTGTCTTTGTGAAAACGCACCGGATAGCAGGATTCAAATACATCACACGAATATATAACTCTCGGCTTTTCGCCGTCGAGAAGAAGAATTTCCGTGTCGCCGTTTTGCGGAGAGCGAATGGCAAGCCGCATCTTATCGGCGTTGTCGAAAATCACGCCCTGCAAACGGTCTTTGTTTTCCATTACGAGGCTGCGCTCGCCGGTCGAAATTTTAACCTTGTAAATGTCGTGCCAAGCCTTGTCGCGCTCGTTCAAACCCACATAAATCGCGTCAGCGTCGTTTCGAGGCACTGATTGAATAAAAGCTCGGACGTTTTGCGCTTCGGTCAGATTACGCGCCGCCGGAACTTCCGCGCCGCTCGCCGGAGTTTCCGCCGGATTAACGGCGTAAACATTGTAATTTTCATCGCCCGCTTTATCCTGCACGAACAGGATATATTTTCCGTCGCGCGACCAGAAAAAGCTCTGAATCGGTCGGTCGGTTCTTTTCGTCAGCGGACGCGCCTTATCAAAAGGCTCGCCGGCTTTTTTCACCCAGATGTTCATCGTGCCTTTGTAGGGCTTGCGAAAGGCGATGTAATTGCCGTCGGGCGAGATTTGCGCTCCGGCAATTTCGGGATTGTCGAAGAAAACCTCCCGGTTAATTAACGGCGGCAATTGAGCGAAAATTGATGTGGAAAACGTGAAAACAGTCAGCGAAACTGTCAAAATCAGTAAAAGTTTTTTCATATTTTTTATTTCCTTAAAAGGTTTTCGGGATTTACGTATATCTTACAGAATTGTTCAAAATTTTAGAAATCAATACGGGAAATTGTCCCAACTTTTTTTCCGAAACTTGCTTTCCGACCAAAATCCTTTAAAAATCTCAATCTTCGGATTTCCCTTCTCGCTGAGAACAATGCTGACGACATCGAAACGAAATTTGATATTTTGCAAACGAAAAATTTTGCGATAAACGCGAGCCGTGCGCGTGATTTGTCTTTGCTTTCGCAAATCAACCGCCGCCAGAGGCGCGGCAAATTCATCGGAAGAGCGCGTTTTGACTTCGATAAAACACAAAACATCTTCATCAAACGCCACAAGATCAATCTCTCCGGTCACAGCAGCGCCGCGAATATTTCTTCCAATAGGAACTTTGAAATTTGCTAAAACAAGCCGGTAACCGTTTTTGACGAGAAAACGCGCCGCCAATTCCTCGCCGTAAAAACCGACGCGGCTTGTATCGGAGGCGACCAAATGTTTATCCTCAAAGTTAAGCGAGATAAATTGCGACATTTTTCAAGAGGGTAACACAATGAACAGTCTTTTTTTCAAAAATCTTTGGTTCGTCTTTCTAATTTTTTCTTTTTCGGTTGTAAACGCGGTTTCCCAAAATCAGAAACCTGCCGGGCAAACCAAGGAAACGGCTCAAAAAACCGAATCTAAAAGCAATCTACCGAAAATCGAACATTTTAATAAAGCGCCCGTAACTCAAATCAAACCCGAAAATATGCCCTCGCCTTTCGCAACCGAAAGCGCGCGGCGACCTTCGCGTCAAGTCCCGCAGCCGGCGGATGCGGTATTAAAAATTCCGAAGGGTTTCAAAATAAACGTTTTCGCCGAAGGTGGTTTCACATATCCGCGCTGGATGGCGCTCGCGCCGAACGGTGATGTTTTCGTCGCTGATTCCCGCGCTAATTCAATTGTTGTTTTGCGCGACAAAAACAAGGACGGCGTGGCGGATGAAAGGTTCACGTTTGCCGAAAATCTCGCGCAGCCGTTTGGAATGGCTTTCTGGAACAATTGGTTTTATGTGGCAAATACCGATTCTGTCGTGCGTTTCAATTACAAACCGGGACAGACGAAAGCCGAAGGCACGCCGGAAAAAATCATCGAACTGACGCGCGGCGGCTACAACCAGCATTGGACGCGCAACTTGATTTTCTCGCCCGACGGCACAAAGCTTTACGTTTCAATCGGTTCGGAAACAAACGCCGAAATCGAATCCGACCCGCGCCGCGCCGCAATTTCCGTTTACAATCCCGACGGAACAAATCACCGCATTTTCGCTTCCGGCTTGCGAAACCCGATTGGCTTGGATTTTAATCCCGCAACGGGCGAGCTTTGGACCGCCGTAAATGAACGCGACGGGCTTGGCGACGATTTGGTTCCCGATTATGTTACATCGGTCAAAGAAGGCGGATTTTACGGTTTCCCACAGGTTTATATCGGGAAAAACGTTGATCCGCGCCGAAAAAACGACGTAAAACCGGAGCATCTCGAAAAAGTAATCGTGCCGGATGTTTTGGTAACCTCGCACTCCGCCGCGCTCGGCATCGTCTTTTACGACGGAAAAATGTTTCCGAAAGAATATCAGGGCGATGCTTTCGTCGCTCTGCACGGCTCTTGGAATCGGGAAAAATTGACAGGCTATAAAATCATCCGCGTTCCGTTTGAAAAAGGAAAGCTCGTCGGCAAT
>DATHTS010000610.1:0-4623 GCA_035462935.1 Pyrinomonadaceae bacterium | reverse complement strand
TGAAAACTTTGAAAGGACATTTCGGAAGGGTTTTTACAGTTACGATAACCCCGGATGGCAAACAAATCATTTCCGGTTCTTTTGACGAAACAATTCGCATCTGGGATTTGGATTCCGGTCGTTGTCTGAAAACTTTGAAAGGACATACAAGTGCGATTTGGGTAGCTACAATAACCCCGGATGGTAAACAAATCATTTCCGGTTCTTTTGACGATACAATTCGCATCTGGGATTTGCATTCTGGTCGTTGTATAAAAACCTTGGAAGGACACACTGCGGCAGTTTTGGCAGTTACGATAACCCCGGATGGCAGACAAATCATTTCCGGTTCTAATGACGGGACAATTCGTATATGGGATTTGGATTCCGGTCATTGTCTGAAAACTTTGGAAGGACATCATGGTGCGGTTTTAACAGTTACGATAACCCCGGAAAGCAAACAAATCATTTCCGGTTCTACTGACAGGACAATAAGTATCTGGGATTTTCCCGAATTGGAAACGTCTGTTTCTCCTTCAAAACTTTATACGAATGCAAAAGTTGCTTTGATCGGTGATTCCGGTGTTGGTAAGACGGGATTAGCAATTCGGCTTGTCGAAGATAAATGGAAAATTACCGATTCGACGCACGGGATGAATGTTTGGCAATTGCCTTTGTCCGATTTGGACACGACGGAAATGGAACGTGAAGTTTGGCTCTGGGATTTTGCCGGACAGCCGGATTACAGGCTTATTCACCAGCTTTTTATGGATGAAACATCGCTGGCGGTGATGGTCATTGACCCGCAAAAGGAAAATCCTTTAGAACCGCTGGCGCATTGGGAAAAGGCTTTGAGCATCGCCGTCAAAAATCCGCCGCCGAAACTGCTCGTCGCCGGACGATGCGAACGCGGCGGCGTAACGATCAGTGAGGCGAAACTCGACCAATACTGCGCCAAGCACGGTTACGAGCATTTCCAGAACACATCGGCAAAATCGGGCGACGGCTGTAACGATCTCAAAGACGCGATTGCAAAGTTTATCCCGTGGGACAAATTGCCCTGGACTTCGACCACAACGCTTTTCAAATCTTTGAAAGACGCGATTCTCCGCATCAAGCAGGAAGACATCACACTGATTCGTTTTGCGGAACTTCACCAGCGTCTTCTGTTGGAACTCAAGGAAGAAAAGATCGAAGAAGCGAATTTGCGGGCGGTCGTCGGTTTGCTCGGCGGGCAAGGTTTGATAAAACCGTTCGATTTCGGCGATTTTATTCTGCTTCGCCCCGAAGAGATAAATAATTATGCTTCCGTTGTCGTCAATGAAGCGCGTGAAAACTCCGACGACATAGGCTGTGTTTCCGAACGTAATGTCTTGGAAGCAAATCTTACTTTCCCCGAAGATATAAAGCGTCTTAAAAAATCCGACGAGCAGTTTCTTTTGCGCGAGGTTGTCAATATTTTTGTAAAAAGATCGCTTTGCATCAGTGAAGATACGCCGAAAGGCGCTCAGTTGATTTTCCCCTCATACTTTAAGCAGGAACGACCGGAAATTCCCGACCATCCGAATATTTTTGTAACCTTCACTTTTTCGGGCGTGCTTGATGAAATTTATTCTACGCTTGTCGTTCGACTTCATCATACCGATATTTTTAAGAAGAAAGAACTGTGGAAATATGCGGCGGATTTTAGAACTGTTCCCACAAATAAAAAAGCAGGTTTTCTGTTGTCTAAAAAGACGGAAGGCGAAGCGGAAATCAAAGTTTATCTCGAACAGGATATGGCAGTTGAAATGCAGGTATATTTTATCGAGTTCATTCATAGGCATTTGCTCGATAAAGGTCAAAATGTGGTTCGCGTTCGGCATTATGTCTGTCCTCATTGCGGTGTATCTCTTGATAATGAAAGGACACAACGGCGGATTGATAAGGGATTTAATAAAATTCAATGTGATGATTGTGATGGAGCAGTTGTTCTGAACGATGTTATTGAAGAATTTGCGTCCGAAAAAATCCGGCAAGTTCTTAATAAAATGGATGAACAGGCAGAGAATAAACAAAATAATGATAATCTCGAACGCATTCTGGTTGGACACGCAACCGCTATAGTTGCTGAAGCGGGACAAATCTTTCGTGAATACACTGCCTTTGATAAAGGTCTCGACGGCGAAATCGAGTTTATTGATGACAATGGTAATGCAAGCGGTAAGCGCGTCTATCTGCAATTTCAATCAGGAGATCCTTATCTCCCCGGTCGCCAACCGGACGACAAAGAAGTTTTTGACATTAAGAAAGAAGATATTGCTTACTGGCAATTGCAGGCTTATCCCGTAATGCTTGTTGTGCGAACATCAGATAAACGTATTCGCTGGATGAACGTTACCGAATATTTGAAAGAACACGGCGCAGACACAAAACAAATCCTTTTTGACGGTGAACTGTTCACCGCGCCCAATGTGGCAAAAATGAGGGATAAATTATTATCGCCGAAGCAATCTGAAAGTTAATTTGGTTTGTTTATAATTCCAAATCAAAATCGTTGGAATTATTTTCAAGCAATGAAAAAAGGACAAGAAAATTGTAAAAATTCCTGTCCTTTTTTGTTGAGTATTTTTTGTAAACAGTTACACGATTTCTTTACAGTTCTTTTTTAGTAAGAACATTAACTGTTTGTTCCGCTTTGACTTTTGGTGTTGTTTCAACGTGAGAGCGGTGATCTGCATTAAGCGAGATATGCGGAGCGATAATTAATGCGACGATACTCATCAGCTTGATCAGGATATTCATCGAAGGTCCCGAAGTATCTTTGAACGGATCGCCGACGGTGTCGCCTGTAACGCTCGCTTTATGAGCGTCGCTTCCTTTATACTGCATTACCCCGTTAATCATTACGCCGGCTTCAAATGATTTTTTAGCATTGTCCCAGGCGCCGCCGGCATTGTTTTGGAACATTCCCATCAGCACGCCCGAAACGGTAACGCCTGCCAATAAACCGCCGAGAACTTCCGGTCCGAAGGTAAAGCCGACGATAACCGGAGTAATCAAAGCAATCGCGCCCGGAAGCATCATTTCTCTTATAGACGCTTGAGTGGAAATAGCGACGCATTTATCGTATTCCGGTTTCGTTTCATACTCCATAATTCCCGGAATTTCTCTGAACTGCCGCCTTACTTCCTGCACCATTGCCATTGCCGCTCTGCCGACGGCGGCGATACAAAGAGAGGAAAAGATAAAGGGAATCATCCCGCCGATGAATAATCCCGCCAGAACAGGGGCTTTATAAATGTCAATTGTATTAATACCGGCAAGACCAACATATGCGGCAAATAATGCCAGAGCTGTCAGAGCGGCTGAAGCGATAGCAAAACCTTTACCCGTCGCGGCTGTAGTATTACCGACAGCGTCTAAAATATCAGTTCTAGCTCTAACTTCTTTCGGAAGTCTGCTCATCTCGGCAATACCACCGGCATTGTCGGCAATCGGTCCGAAAGCGTCAATCGCAAGCTGCATCGCCGTCGTCGCCATCATACCGGCAGCCGCAATAGCAACACCGTATAATCCGGCGAAATAATGAGACATATAAATTCCCGACGCCAGAATAATAGTCGGAACTAAAGTGGATTCCATACCGACGGAAAGACCGCCGATAATGTTTGTCGCCGCGCCTGTATCGGACTGCTGCACAATCGAATTAACCGGGCGTTTACCCATCGCCGTGTAGTATTCGGTTACGATACTCATCAGAGCGCCGACAATCGAACCGACGACAATCGCGTAAAATACATCCGTGTCCGAAAAGGTGCGACCTCTTAAGGTCATCGAGTCGGGCAACATCCACATTACCAGGAAGTAACAGGCGATTGTCGTTAAAATAATCGAAGACCAGTTTCCGATATTCAGCGCCCTTTGGACGTTGCCTCTGTCGTCTGAAATCCTGATGAATGAAAAACCGACGGTTGAGAAGATAATTCCGATACCCGCGATAACCATCGGCAGAATAATCGGAGCGAGACCGCCGAATTGGTCAGCCGAAACGATTTCACGTCCCAGAACCATTGTCGCCAGAATCGTCGCCACATATGAGCCGAAAAGATCCGCCCCCATTCCGGCAACGTCGCCGACGTTGTCTCCGACGTTATCCGCGATAGTCGCCGGGTTTCTCACGTCGTCTTCGGGAATTCCCGCTTCGACTTTACCGACGAGATCGGCGCCAACGTCAGCGGCTTTTGTGTAAATGCCGCCGCCGACTCTGGCGAAAAGCGCGATTGATTCAGCGCCCAGCGAGAAACCGGCGAGAACTTCAATCGCTTTTTCCATCTGTATGCCGTTCACGGAAGCGCCTGTGCTGACAACGTAGATTTGATAAAAGACTATAAAAAGCGAACCCATGCCTAAAACGGCGAGTCCGGCAACGCCGAGCCCCATCACCGAGCCGCCGGTAAAAGCTACTTGAAGCGCGTCTCTCAGACTAGTTCTCGCCGCGTGGGTTGTTCTGACGTTCGCTTTGGTGGCGATGTTCATCCCGAAGTATCCGGCAGTCGCGCTGAATACCGCGCCGATAACGAATGAAAGCGCGATTACCGGAGAGGAAGTTTCAACCAGCGTTCCCGACCACGCCAGGATAATTGCCGCAAGAATTACGAAATA
>DATHTS010000609.1:0-6412 GCA_035462935.1 Pyrinomonadaceae bacterium | reverse complement strand
AAATGCGGAACAAAGTCTTTTAATAAAACTTCATCTTCCGTCCATAGCGCCTCGCTCCGGTCAATTACCAGAAAATCGCCCCTGCGTAATTCTTCAATCGTTTTCCAGACAAAATGCGGGCGGTTGTCTTTACCTGTTTCCCAGACGAGTAAAGGATGATTAAGCGTTCCTGTAATTTCATAACCGTGTTTGGTTTTAACTGTTTTTACCGGATGTTTTCCGCAATCAAACCATTTGCTGGCGGTATTGATTTTCTGCCCGTGCGACAAAATCCGAATGTTTATATCTTCGGTTTCGGCAATGTTTTTGATTTGCCGCAAACCTTTATCTGTAACCGTAAGCGCTTTCCCTACAATACAATAACGCATTGCCGCCGGGTTGTCGCCATCTATTGAATTATGAACAAACACACCGCTTGCCAAAAGGAAGTTGTGATGCTCGTCAACCGTAATGTCATAAACGTCAACTTTCTCGTTTAAGAGACGTATTTCAACAACCTTGTGATTGTAACTCTGAGAGGCGTCGAGAAATTCTTCAAAAGATTCAAAGTAATCCGAAACCCTTTCAAATTTCGGAATCCAATTGGCATTTCGTTTAGCTTGATAAAGGTTCGGCGTGATTTTTTCGCGCCCGAATTCGGCAATCAAAAGCGAACCGTAACGGGAAACTCGCTTTCGCATAACTCGTCTTTTATAATCTTCATCCTTCCATTTTTTGCGAAGAGAACTTGCAGAAAGTTCCGTCAATTCCCGCATCATCGCCGGATTTTCAGCCATCCTTCTTTTGTTACTTCCGGTTACGCCCCGACTTTGCGCCTTGACAAAACTCTCCTGCTTCCTTTGTTGTTTAATTTTTTGCTGGTGAAGTTCTCTGGTTTCCGGTTTTTCCCAGAGCGTTTTAGCCATCCGCGAGAAATGATTTTCGGGATATTTGGCTCGGTATTCCTCGTCCCGCCACAGGCGTTTTGTGTTCTCGCTCATTTTTGCGCGAACTTCTTCGGAAGATAACGCGCGGGTGATCGCCTCGACAATTTCCGCGCGCTTGGCTTCGTTTTGCCACATCGCCTTACTTTTTTCAGAAATAATTCTTGAAACTCTCGCTTTTTCTTCAGGCGTTAAAGGTCGCCTTTCAATTCCTTTTAAAGCCTTGCTCATTTTGGCGCGATAATCCGCGTCCGCCCAAAGCTGTTTCATCCGGCGGGAAATTTCCGCCGCAATTTGAGGATTTTCTTTAAACTTACTTTTGAGCGTATCAGAAACTTTCTTTCCGTTCCGACGGCGAAATTCCTCATCTTTATTTTGTTCGACAAACCGCTTTTTTCTCTCTTCCAAAACTTCCAGGTTTTCCCCATAGTAACGCTTAACGCTGTCGCGCTGTTTCTGTCGGAAATCTTCGTCCTGCCACAATTCGGCAATATGCGCGGCGTGAAGGTGTAAATGCTCAAGAAATTCCATTCGCTCAATATTCGTCGGGCGATTATCAAAGCGGTTAAAATTCTTATGATGACGGACAAACGCGCCGTCAAACTTTTTAGCCAGCCCTTTTATCGCATTAAATTCGTCGGCAAGATGATGAACAAATTCATATTCTTCCGTTTTCGGCTGCCAAATTCGCAAATACTCGTTAAGATTTTCCTTAATTTTTGCCTGATCGAAATAACCTGCCATCAGGCTGTCTTCCGCGGTTAAATGCCGCGCCTGTTTGTAAGTTCCGTTGCGAAGTAAAAAGCGATGATCTGGCGTGCAGCGAATTTTTTCGCCATTGTCCAAAACAACTTCAATAATCTCGGCGTTTTTGCGCGTAATGCGTGAATTCCGCCCTTCACCAACGACGATTTTTCCGGTTTTATCAACCGAATAAACATAAAAAATCTCATCCTTTGGCAAATCAGCAAGTTCGGCAAATGTTTTCTCGGTGCCGTCAAGCATTTTTATTTTGGTATCGGCGGTAAAACAGCCAAAGTTGCCCTGCCCGTCAACCATCGGATAGCGCATCGAAAAATCCTGCGCCAGACGCACAACCGTATCGTAAACGGCTGTATCGCCGTGCGGGTGATATTTTCCAATGCAGTCTCCCACCACGCGAGCCGATTTTTTATACGATTTGTTGTAATAATTGCCGAGCTCGTGCATCGCCCAGAGAACGCGGCGATGGACGGGTTTTAAGCCGTCGCGCACGTCGGGCAGAGCGCGCCCGATGATGACGCTCATTGCATAATCGAGATACGAACGCCGCATCTCGTCTTCAATATTGATTTGATTACGTTCTAAAACTGTATCCATTTTTTAATTTTTGTTTGCCTCTTTTTACTAAATTTTTTCTAATTGCTGAGTGTGAATTTAAATTGCGAAAAAAATCTGGAATTCCGAACAAATTAGATGTTTATATTTTACAGGTATTTTGCTCTTTTAGCAACTTGCCAAACCATTCAAAAAACAGGCTTTTCCCTTCCTTCCTACGCCTTGAAAATCTTAAAAAACAATCCTTTTTTTCCACTAAAAAAACTATGATTACCAATTCTGCCACTCAAACCGAAAGACGCCGGATTCAGAGAATACCCTTGTCTTTGCCGATGCGCGTCGAAGGTCATCTGAATACCACCGAAACCTGGAATGAAATTACGCGGCTCAAGGACGTTTCCGCCTTCGGCGCGGGATTTATCTTAAAGCGTCCGGTCAAACGCGGGCGGCTTTTACAATTGACGATTCCGCTGCCGCGCCAGCTTCGTTGTTACGATTTTTCCGAGCCGCAGTATAAAATCTGGGGAATTATCCGCCGCTGCATTCCGATGAATTCCGGCACAGCCGCGGAAACTTATTCCGTCGGCGTAGCCTTTATCGGCAAGCATCCGCCTTTAAGTTATTTTAACGATCCGGCGAAATTATTTGAGGTGTCGCACCGCGAAGAAAAAGGTTTGTGGCAAATCATTGACGCGCCGACCATTCCCGACGAAAGCCATCTGCCGAAAGAGGATCGCAGACACACGCGCTTTCAAATTCCGGTAAGTTTGACCATAGAAACTCTAGATGAAAACCGGAACGTCACGGCAAGTGAAATGTCGGTAACGGAAAATATCAGTCTGAGCGGCGCGTCGGTTTTTTCAACCCTTAAGCCTGATCCCGGCTCTTTCGTCCGTGTAAAAAGCGACCAGTATAACATTACGATTATCGCCGTCGTGCGACGAATCCGAATGGGTCAGGACAACATTCCGCGCCTGCATCTGGAGTTTATTGACCGCTATTTTCCGCTTGAAGGAATCGAATAGACGAGATGGTTTAAAAAAACCGCTAATTTTTTCCTTTAAATTATTTCTAAACAAAAACGCCCGCTGCTTGAAGATTCAAGCAGCGGGCGCAACTTTATCAAAATTCGCTTAAGGAGTCGGTTTGGGAGCAGGAGGCGGCATCGGAACTTTACGCCATTGCCGTGATTCCTGCAATTTCTTCATCGCTTCATTGAGCTTGCGCTGCTGTTCGGGAGTCAGCTTCTCGAATTCTTCCTTGGTAAATGGCGGACGAACATTCGGAACCTGATGGACTCTCGGAAGGGTTTTCGTCTTCGGGGGCTTTTTGAAGAACACTCCCTTTTCGTCAATAATCACTTCATCGGTTTCAATCCGGTCTCCTATTACCGTTACATTCCCTACAGTGAATTCATTTGCGCCGCTGCCGGATGCGGTTGTTTTATCTTGTGTCGGTTTCGGATTGTTTTTACTCGCTGCAGCCGGTTTATCAATAGATTCAACCTTTGTTTTTGATTCCTTTGTCCTCGGAGCTTCTACAATCTCTTCCGTTATTTCGGGATTAATATTTTCATCCCAATTCTGCGTTTGCGCGATTATGTTAGTTAAAGCGACATTCTGGTTCGAAGAATTATCTTCCTTTTCCGATAAAACGTAGGCTGCCTTTTTTTCAGGCTGCCGCTCGCCTTTGTGAAAAATATCGGGCTGATAAACATACAGCGCTGAAGCCGCCGTCCCGACTAAGAGCAAACCGGCGAGAGCCGCGCCGATTGCCAAACCGCGCCGCGAACCTTTCCCGTTATTGGAATTGTCTCTTTCAAACCCTGCGCTTTCAAAATCGCCGGTGTTGAGAATTTTCGTCTGCGCTTCTGATTGTCTTCCTCTGGGCGTAGTCATCTCACCCATTATTTTGGTTTTCTGATTGAGCAGAGCCGCCTCAACCGCAGGTTTTCTGACTTGCGTTATAACTTCATCAAAATCCTCAAAATCATCCTTGCCTTCACGAAGCATCTCGCGCATTTCAGCGGCGCTTTGCGGACGCTGATTGGCATTCAGAGCCATCGCTCTATGCAAAACGCGCGCGACTCCGGCGGGAATTCGGCTGTCAATCTGATTGACAGGCTTCAGAGAATCTTCCTTGTCGCTCAAAACGTGCATCGCCCGCGTCAGCGCGTCAACCGGCGGAACTCCCGTCAAAAGATGATAAAGCGTCGCGGCAAGCGAATAAAGATCGCTGCGCGGGTCGGTTCCGGTTCCCTGAATTTGTTCGAGCGAGGCGTAATTTCTGGAATATCCGAAAATGCTTTTCGCGGCGGTTTGATTTCCCGCTTCGGTCGGATTGCCTTTTGCCAAACCGAAATCGAGCAGAATAATCTGTCCGCGCGGCGTGAGCTTCAGATTTTGCGGTTTGATGTCGCGGTGAATGACCGGAATCTTTTGATTGTGAAGATATTCGAGCGCGTCGAGCAATTGATCAGCCCATTTTAAAACGTCATCCAGAGGAAAAGCCGTGCCGCTTCGCTCCATCATTTCGGACAAATCTTCGCCCGCGATGAATTCCATTACGATAAACTGCCCGTTTTCTTCAATAAAATAATCACTGACATTCGGCAGCGCCGGATGACGCAGAGAATTCAGCAAGCGGGCTTCGCGCTCAAACGCGCGGCGGAAATGATCGGCGGGAAGAAGCGTTTCCTTGATGGCAACCGTGCTGCCGAAACGCTCGTCGGTAGCTAAAAATACCGTGCCCATACCGCCCTGCCCGATTTGTTTCTCGATGCGATAACGGTTTTGTAAAACTTCTCCAACTTCAATCATTTTTTTCTCATTTTTCCGGGTGAACCGTCGTCATTTTACTACAAAACGTCCAAATTCACACTCGTTTTATACGCAGAATGTAAATTAAGCGTTTCTAAATTTTATACAAAACTAAGGCTGACTTTAAAAAATCTGCCTTAGTTTTGTGAACTTACCGGTAAGACCGTGCGCCAACTGCCGGTAAACTGTAAACTCTCGCCAGCGCGTTAAGTTCCGTCCGAAGCACCGCCCAAGTTGATTCCGTTCGAGCGCCGAAATTTCGGCTTCTCATTATCCGGTTTATATCCGAAGCGATATTTAACACTTTCCGGGCGTTAACTTTATCCTGTGCCCAAGCCCGGTCGTGGTCAAACTCGCGCCGAAGCTCATCCGTGGCGTTTTCTAACAGCCTCGCGCGGTCGGTGTAATTCTCCTCGGTTATGGTTCTATTTAACCGGCTGTCATCGAGCGCCTCGTCAAAACTTTTCACAAAAGCGTCGGTTCTTTCCTCGATTCTTTCAAGTAATTGTTCAACCTGCTGTTTTGTATAGCCATTTCTCCGTACAACTTGTTGAACAGGAATCGTTGTCGTCCTAACCGGAACAGCTCCATAAGTTCGTGAACCAACAACCGGCAATCCGTAAACTCTTGCCAAAGCATTCAGCTCCGTCCGAAGCCTGACCCAACTCGTTTCAGCTTGAGCGCCGAAGTTTCGGCTTCTCATTATTCGGTCCATAACCGTGGCGGCGCTTAAAACCTTTTGCGCTTCGGGTTTATTTTCCGCCCACGAATCGTCATGATCGAATTCGCGTCGAAGCTCGTCGGTAAAATTCTCCAACTGTCTTGCCCGGTCGGTATAATTTTCTTCAGTTCTGGTCGTGTCTAATCTGCTGTCATCGAGAGCTTCGTCAAAAACCTTTACAAAATTATCGGTTCTCTCCTCGATTCTTTCCAGCAATTGTTCGACCTGCTGCTGGCTATAGGTTCTCGCACGCACACGACGTTGGGCGTTGGCAACATCAGCCATCACAAGAATCACAAAAAATACTGTCAAACATGCAAATAGCTTTAAAAAGTTTCTCCTCATTTGATTTACCCCCTTTTTATTTATGACTTTTGTTAAGTCAAAAAACTATATTTGTAAGTGATTTGATTCCCCGGATGGGAGTTTTGATGCCGGAAAGGCTTAAAGGTTTGAAAAAATTTTCGTTAAATGAAAATATTCTTTATAACTTTTCCAAAAATTTATTTAAATTTGCTAGTTTCAGATAAACCATCTTTCAGTCATATCACACCAGATTGCCAATCCGCGCCAACTGCCGAAACGTTCATAAAATTTCTCGATTTCCTTGTCGGAACAGACAATTTCTTTGT
>DATHTS010000608.1:0-11114 GCA_035462935.1 Pyrinomonadaceae bacterium | reverse complement strand
GAATCTGGGGCGAGTTTGAAAAACTGCTTTTGAAGGCGGAAAAACCCTCAATCGGTTTGCAATGGCTTTATGATTTGGGCGTTGTCGAGCAGCTTTTTCCCGAACTGAAATCGCTCGTCGGTGTTCCGCAAGAGAAAGAGTGGCATCCTGAGGGCGAAGTATGGATTCATTCGCTGATGGTCGTTGATGAAGCCAGAAGATTAATTGACGATTTACCATACGCGAAAAAGGTTACGGTGATGCTCGGCGCGCTTTGCCACGATTTCGGGAAGCCTGCAACCACTGAGTTTTTCGATGGACGCTGGCGTTCGCACGCTCATGATGTTGCGGGAATCGAGCCGACGCTTTCCTTTTTGGATAAATTAAATATTTATACCATTAATGGCTACGACGTTCGCGAGCAGATCGCGCAGCTTGTTCGTTACCATCTGAAACCGGGCGAGTTTTATAAGGCAAAGCCGGGCGACGGAGCGTTTCGGCGGCTGGCGCGAAAAGTCGAGCCGGATTTGCTTTACCGCGTGGCGAAAGCGGATGCTCTGGGCAGAAACCCCGAATGGCTGCCGAAGGAAAAATGGTTTAAGGCGGAAGCGCAGGAATGGTTTATTCAGAAGGTTCAGGAATTGAATGTCGAGAAAGAAGCGCCAAAGCCAATTTTGATGGGCAGACATTTAATCGAGCTGGGTTTGAAACCGTCGCCTGAATTTAAGAAAATTCTCGACGCGGTTTATGAAAAACAGCTTGACGGGCAAATCACAAATCTCGAAGAGGCAATCAGCGAGACGAAGAAAATAATCGGTTGAAAGCAAAGAGATGGCAGCATTTGGCAAGAAATTCGGTTAAGAGTTAAACTGCCAACTGCGACTGCCAACTGCCGACTATGTTTCTGGACTTAACGCCGCTTAGAATTTCACGCGATTACCGTTTGTTATTTTTCGGTCAATTGATTTCGTTTTTCGGGACGATGATGACGTTTATCGTCGTTCCCGTTCAGATGTATCAACTGACCGAATCGAGCCTTTACGTCGGTCTGCTCGGCGTTGCGGAATTTGTTCCGATGTTTTTTCTGGCGTTTATCGGCGGGGCGATGGCTGATTCGATTGACCGCCGTAAAATGCTCCGTTTGACGGAACTCGGGCAGACGGTTACGACGGCGATTCTTCTGGGAAACGCTTTGCTGCCCGCGCCGAGAGTCTGGGTTTTGTTCGTCGCGGTCGGGCTTCACGCCGGGCTTGCCGGATTGCAGAGACCTTCATTTGAAGCCCTGATTCCGAAAATTGTTCCGCTCGAATATATGCCGGCTGTCGCGGCGCTTAATTCGATTCGCTTTGAAGTCGGTTTTATTATCAGCCCGATTATCGGAGGTTTGATTATCGCAGCTTACGGCGCGGTTTGGGCTTACGCGATTGATTTGGCGACTTTTGCGGCTTCGCTTGCCGCAGTCTGGATGATTCGCGCAATTCCACCGCCTCCGAACGCGGATCGCCCTGGTGTCGAATCAATAAAAAAGGGTTTTCGTTATGCGATGAGCCGGCAAGAGCTTTTGGGAACATATCGGATTGACTTAAACGCGATGTTTTTCGGAATGCCGAAAGCTCTTTTTCCCGCGCTGGCAGTTGGTTTTGGCGCGGGCGCTTCGGTCGGATTTTTCTATTCGGCGCTCGCTGTCGGCGCATTAGTCGCTACGCTGACTTCGGGCTGGGCGGCTTGGGTTAATCGTCATGGGTTGATGGTAACTTTGGCGGCTGGCGGCTGGGGAGTGGCGATTACGCTTTTCGGGTTTTCCAATAACTTGTATCTAGCTTTATTTTTTCTCGGCGTCGCGGGTTATTGCGATATGATCAGCGGCATTTTTCGTTCGACAATCTGGAATCAGACGATTCCCGACCATTTGCGGGGGAGACTTGCCGGAATCGAGATGATAAGTTTTATGACCGGACCACTGCTTGGCGACGCCGAATCCGGCGTCGTGGCGTATTTCTTCGACCTGAAAACTTCGATTATTTCCGGCGGTATTTTAACAATTATCGGCACGATTGTTTTGGCTTTGCTTTTGCCCAAGTTTATAAAATACGACGGGCGCGAGGGAATTAAGCATAAAAAGCGCGAGGAGGAAGAAAGGGAACGGATGCAAGATTGATTCGGATTTCAAACAATAAAAAAGGCAGGAAACTTTCCTGCCTTTTTTATATAAGTTTTTCCAAGCTTTATGGAATAAAAGCGGATTGGGTTGGAATATCATTGCCCAAACCGAAATTGACGGACATGGGAAAGGAACTGCCGCTCGGTTGGATAAACCAGGAACCAAGCCGGAAAAATCCGAGGTCGGCTTTACCGTCGCCGTCGTAATCGGCTGGCGTCGGAATATCGCCCGAAGAGCCATACTGCACCTGAGTGAATCCGGCTGTGCTGCGAAGCAGATACCAGATACCTGTGCTCGGACGAAAGACGCCGACATCAGCTTTTCTGTCGCCGTCGTAATCCGCCACGACCGGTTTGTCTTCTGCCAGACCAAATGGAAAAGCCGTAAATCCGCCTTCCATATACAAGATATACCAGGTTCCGGTTGAAGGACGATAAATAGCAACGTCGGCTCGCCCGCCGCCGTCAAAATCACCCGAAAGCGGAACATCTCCCTGCGTTCCGAACGGGAAGGCGGTAAACCCTCCGGTGCTTCGGAGGATATACCAAGTTCCGGTCGAAGGACGAAAAACGGCAATGTCGTCTTTACCGTCGCCGTCGTAATCCGCAGGAATGGGTTTGTCCTCTGCTAAACCGAATTGGACTATTGTATATCCGCCGCTGCTGCGCATAATATACCAAATTCCGTTTCGATAAACGGCGCGGTCGGTTTTGCCGTCGCCGTCGTAATCAGCCGGAGCGATTTTGTCGCCAGCCGCTCCAAATTGAACGGCGTCAAAATTTTGCGCCGGGTTACCGGTCGGGCGAGCAACATACCAGGTTCCGTCCGAGTTGCGAAATACCGAATAGTCGGCTTTACCGTCGCCGTTATAGTCGAAACGAGTTCTCGGTCCCGCCGGCGGCTGAGCAACACCGCTGATTCCGCTTGCAACCAGCGCAAAATCCGCGTCAATTACATTCGGCGTTTCGGTTCTGGCATCCTGAACCAGTTCCGAAGCCGTTACTTCGATTGTCCAGACTCCCGCTTGCGGGAGTTGAATAAAAACATTTTCAACCGTATCAACCGTATTCGGCGAGCCGCCGCTGGTTGACCACATACCGGTTTTCAAACCGTTGTTGCCGAAATAAACGATGCCGTTTGGTGAAGTAACCTTGAGCGTCAAATCATTGACACGCGCGTCCATTGCGGAAGGATTGCCCATCGGGTCGTTATAGGTCATCGTAACTTTTAACGGGTCGGGCGAGCCTGCCGGAATGTTTACCCTGTATGTTTTGGTTTCCAGATTTGTGAAAACGTCCGTTTCGTCAACGATAAGCATTTTGTTGCGAAGATTGTAAAGATTCGTTAAATCAACGCGCCCGAAACCCTGAACGTGCCGGGTAATATCGGTTCCCGCAATCGTCATATCCCATTGCACGGCGGTATTTATCATAATGGCTTTAGTTGTCGTCATATGCGGGGCGCTGTCGAAGACGGTTGCGCGGGGTTGGTTGCCGAACAAGCCTTGATGCCACATTTGGAAAAAGAGTCCGAAATGACCGGCGGTGATCGGCGTTGACGCGCTCGTGCCGGAAAAAGTTCCGTAACCGTTATCTAATGTTGTAAAAGTCGTGTTAATCGCATCGTAAAAATGCGCCAAATCGGGCTTGATTCTTCCGTCGGATGCGGGTCCGATGCTCGCGCCGCTTGAAAACGAACCTTTCCAACGATCATCCGTAAAGGAAGCCGTATTAAAATGCCGAACTCCGCCGACGGAGACAACATTCTTCGACCATGCTTCCGGGCGCGCGCTTTGATCGCCCGTGTTGCTTTGCGATTGAAGGACGACAAAATCCGTTTTGAAAACAATATCGTCCAACTCGGCGGAAAATGTCGTGTAGTTTGAAACCTGCCCGTGTCCCCAGCTGTTTGATTGAAAAACCGCTCTATAAGGAGATTGTTTTAGCTGGGTAGTATGCGTGTATCGGCTGATAGTTCCATCGGTTATTGGACCGTAGGTGGCAAAAATTCCTTGCGCTTCCGGCAGCAGTCCGCGCCCGAAAGGATTGGTAGTGCCGCGCCCGAAAATGATTCCGTAAGTGGCTGTTCCGTGCTCGCTGATTCCGCCGGATGTACCGTGAAGCATCGGCTTTAAACCGGAATTAAAATCCGTGTGATTTTGCACAAAACCGCCGTCCATCACTTCACCGCTCACGCCTTCGCCGCGAAAGCCCAAATTAAAATCAAGAAAATTCGCCCCGCCGACATTGCGGACAAGATCCATATCCACTTCGGGCGGACTCCAGCGGTCTATAAACAAAACTTCATTTTGGCGGGCGACCGAAAGGAGCTGTTCAGCCGTCAAAGTCGCTTCCATCCGAAAGCCTTCCGAAACGGTTAATTCGACTTTTCCGCCGATGGCGCGAATATGTTCGGCAAGCCTGCTCTGCATTCTGCTCCCGCGCTCCAAAGCCATAATGTTGTAACGCTGCGCGGGAAGCTGGGCGGTCGCCGTATCGCCCTTTAAGCCTTCAAGAAGAGGCTCTTCGAGTTTATACGCCGGTTCGTAACGCCCGACCCATCGAACGAACGGAAGATTTGCCACTTGCTGCCGGGTTTCGGCATTCATCTCGATAATATAAGCGTGATTCGGCAGATAAAAATAAGTTTTGCCGCCGAGTTTGCTGATTGCATTGCGGTATTCGTCAAGAGGTTGCGTAACAAATTGAACGATATATGGCGCGTTTCCTTTGACTTGCTTTTCCGCTTCGAGCGATGCGGGAGTATCGGGCAAATCAACAAGCGGATCGAATTTACGGTAACGCAGCTTTAATTCGTAAGAGGTTTCTTTAGATGCCGAAACTTCATTACCGTCCAAACTAACGGCGTAAAACGGTATTTTGCGACCGGCGGATTCTTCATTCCAAAGAATGACGCGGGCATTGGATTCGGACAAATCAATCGTTTTAACATCAAGCGGCTGGCGCGCGCTGCGATAAAATTCGCCTGATTCAGCCGTGCTCAAAACAAAACTGCCGGCTTCCTGACGAACATCCAAAGGAGAAGGTTGATTTGCGTCAACCCGGTTCATAAAATTCGCCGCAATTAGCAAAAGGCTCATTGAAACCGCCAAGAGCAAACTGCGTCTTAAAACTTTTTTGGTCATACTTTTACTACAAAAAATAAAAAAATAGCCGAATGAAGGGATAAATTTTGGATTTCAGCTTAGAGGCAATATATTATGCAAAAAAAAGCAATTTAGCAAATAATAAACTCCTCTAAAAAGAAGAATTACAATAAAGTCTAGCCTTAAGATTTTCAGTTTGTCAAAAATTCTGGGATAATTCTTAAAATAGTTGAAATTAAAGTGATTTTCCAAACAAATATTTTATAAATACAAATTATGCCGATACTTAAAAAAAGACAAATCCAAAACCTGGAGCAGCTAAGCGGCGAAGAACTCGCCGAATTTCTCGAATCTCTGCCCGCCGGACAATACGACATCGAAGACCTTTTCGATTTTCTGGAAATGAAATTAGAGCGCGAAGAGTGTAATCATTCGCTGCGCTTCGCAATGCAGTATATGATGGAAAACCGTCTGGATTTCCCGAAACTAACCTCCTGGCTTCAGGAAAACGGCGGCTTTTGCGACTGCAAAGTGCTGGAACAAATCGCGCCCGAATGGCGAAAGGCTTTTGATGAAACGGAGATTTGATGATATGAAAATAATTTTCTTTGTGTTTTTGCTTTCAATATTCTCAGTCGCCGCATTTGGTCAAACGATGACTATCAAGGTGTATTATCAAAACGAAAACCATAATCCGAATATGGATGATTGCAGATTGGTTTACCCGGTCAAAAGAACCATTCCGAAAACAAAAGCCGTCGCTCAAGCCGCTCTTGAAGAGCTTTTTAAAGGCGTTACGACCGAAGAAGAAACACAAGGCTATTCGTCATTCTCTCCGGCGGAAACAAAAGGAATCTTGAAAAGCATCAAGATAAAAAATAAAGCCGCCTACATCAATTTTAATAAAATCGTTTATGACCAACTCGGCACAGCCACGACAAGCTGCGGCGGCAGTAATTTTTTCTCGAGTATCGAAGAAACCCTGAAACAGTTTCCAACCATCAAAAAATTCTTTTACGCCATCGAAGGCAGCCCGCGCGATTTCTACGAATGGGTGCAGGTCGGCGAATGCCCGAAAGAACTCAAAAATTGCAGCGGCAAAGATTTTGATTAAGAAAATGGTCAAATTCTTGTGATAAAATCAGGTTTATGATTGAAGTTGCTGAAATCGTAAAAACAACCGTTCAAAACGGCGTTCAAGTTGTGCCTTACGCGATGACGTGGGATGAATTTTTGGCTTTCGGCGACGAAGACACTTGGGCGGAATGGATTGACGGCGAGGTAATTGTAATGTTTTCGGCATCTTCAAAACACCAGGATATGGTCGGCTTTTTGCAAACGATTATGCGAATTTATGCGGAAACTCATAATTTGGGCAGAGTCTTTGCCGCGCCGTTTGCGATGAAGTTGGAAAAAGAGCGGCGCGGACGCGAACCCGATTTGCTTTACGTCAGCCGGGAAAAAGTTCGTTTGATTGAACCGACATTCTTAAACGGCGCGGCTGATTTGGTCGTAGAAGTGATTTCGCCCGAAAGCATCGGACGCGACCGCGGCGAAAAATTTGTCGAATACGAATCCGCCGGAGTGCGCGAATACTGGCTGATTGATTACGAACGCCGCCGCGCCGAATTTTACGAACTGGCGGCGGACGGGCTTTATCGTCTGGCGCAAACCGACGGCACATTTCGCTCACAAGTTATCGAAGGCTTTTTCGTCCGCGAAAATTGGTTCTGGCAGGAAAATCTGCCGACAATAGAGGCTTTGAAGGAATTAAAAATTTTATAGCCAGCTAGAATAACTCAAAATTTATTTCTTACCAGCCGCGATTGATTTCCCAACGATCAACGATTTTTCCATTTTCCAGAATGTGATAATGCGAATGCTGCAAAGCTGTTAGACAAGAATGATTTGCCAAGATGCGGACACGCGAGCCGACTTTCAAACTATCAAAAGTTGCTTTGTCCGCCACCGAAATTTCGCCGTGTTCCTGTGAAAGCGATTTGACTCGCAAATCCAAATCGTTTCCTGCCAAATCATAAACGCGCCCGTAACCGCAATGTTTATCGAATTCAACCGCGCCGCGATCTTTAGAAAGCGCGACTGCGCCAGCGTCAACCACGATTTTTTGACGATGCGCATCACGATGAACGACCGCCGCCAGAACCGTCAGAGCGCAATCGGAAAAGCGGCAGCTTCCCAATGTGGCTTGAAAAGCGTCGAAGAAAATATAGTTGCCGCAGCGAAGTTCCGTAATGCCTTCGAGATGGTCAATCGCGCTCATTGTCGGGGTCGAGCCGATGCTGACGTTGGGAACATTTAAGCCTTTGCTGCGTAAATCTTCAGCCAGATTTCGCATAGAATCTCTTTCTTCCCGCGCTGTGCGAAGCAATTCTTCGGGCGAGTTGGCGTGATATGAATGACCGGCGTGAGTTAAAATTCCGGCAAAATTCAAATTTGACGAATCGCTGATTTTTTGGGGAATTTCAAACGCTTCTTTCGAGTCAGGCTCGACGCCGCAGCGATGATAGCCGACATCAACTTTTAGAAATACATCGAGCTTTATATTTTCGCGCCTAGCCGTTTCATTTAATGATTGAGCGGTTTCCGCATCGTCGGTTATAACCGAAAATTTTCCACAGGTTTTAGCAATCGCAATCGCTTCCGCAAACTTACCGGCTTCGATAGGAACGCCGTAAATTATGTCCGAAAAACCGCCTTTTGCAAAAAAATGCGCTTCCGAAAGAGTGGAAACCATAATGCCGCCGAAGTTGCCTTCGGTTTGAAGACGCGCAATCTCAAGGCATCTGTGCGTTTTGACGTGCGGGCGCAAAGCGACATTTAACTCTTTAGCGCGAGTGGTCGTGCGCTGGGCGTTTCGCTTCATTCGTTCCGCATCCACGATCAGCGAAGGCGTTTTGATGGTTTCCAATTGCATAGATTTTAAAGGACTGGAGCCCAGGTGGGACACTTGCGCTCCAGTCTTAAGTCAAATATTCCTTCAAATATTGTCCCGTGTGCGAATTTTCATTTTGAGCAATTTCCTCAGGCGTTCCGGTCGCGACGATTTCGCCGCCGCCCGCGCCGCCTTCGGGTCCTAAATCAATCACGTAATCAGCCGTTTTTATCACGTCCAGATTGTGTTCGATAACAAGCAAACTTCCGCCGTTTTCAATCAACGCGCGAAAAGCGGCAAGTAGCTTATTTATGTCGTCGAAATGCAAGCCGGTGGTCGGCTCGTCGAAGATAAAAAGGGTTTTCGATTTGGTTTTGGCGGCGAGATGCGCGGCTAATTTTACGCGTTGCGCCTCGCCGCCGGAAAGCGTCGTGGCGGATTGTCCGAGCCGCAGATAGCCGAGTCCGACCGCTTCGATAACCTTTAGTTTATTAACGAGCTTATTTATGTCTTTAAAAAACAAAATCGCTTCGCGCACCGTCATTTGCAGGACTTCGTGAATGTTTTTGCCTTTGTATCGGACATCGAGAATTTCATCGCGGAAACGAGTGCCGCGGCAATCTTCGCAGGTTAACTCGACATCGGCTAAAAATTGCATTTCGACTGTTACCGTGCCGCTTCCCTGACAGGTTTCGCAGCGTCCGCCGGGAACGTTGAAAGAAAAATGCGAGGTGTTGAAGCCTTTGGCTTTTGCCGCGTTGGTCGAGGCGAAGGCTTCGCGTATCGCGTCGTAAGCCTTGATGTATGTAACGGGATTCGAGCGCGGCGTTCTGCCGATTGGCGATTGGTCAACCAAAATGACATCATCAATCAACTCCGCGCCTTTGATTTCCTTGAAATGCCCGATGTGACCTTGCCATTCGCCGCGTTTTTTCTTCAAGCCCGCGTATAAAATGTCATGAACGAGCGTGGATTTGCCCGAACCCGAAACGCCCGTAATGCAGACGAGCATATCGAGCGGGATTTCGACGGAAACATTTTGGAGATTGTGCTCGCGCGCGCCCATAATTTCGATTTTTCGATTTGTCGGCGATTTTCTTTTTTGCGGAGTTTTGATTTCAGCATCGCCGCGCAGGTATTTCGCCGTCAGCGAAACTTCGTCTTGAATCAAGCCGACAAAATCGCCTTCATAGACAAGATTTCCGCCGAGTTCGCCCGCGTAAACGCCGATGTCAATAATATGATCGGCGGCTCGCATCGTTTCCTCGTCGTGTTCGACGACCAGAACGGTGTTTCCGATGTCGCGCAAATTTTCGAGAATCTTGATTAGGCGTGAATTGTCGCGCGGGTGAAGCCCGATGCTCGGTTCGTCGAGAACGTAAAGCGTTCCTACAAGCAGAGAGCCTAGATTCGTGGCAAGCTGAATGCGCTGCGCTTCGCCGCCGGAAAGTGTTGAAGCGAGACGAGCAAGCGTTAAATAATCCAAGCCGACATCGTTCAAAAATTTCAATCTCCGGCGGATTTCCAGGAGCAGTTTGTCGGCGATTCGTTGGCGTTCTTCGCTTAAAGTCAGATTTTCAAAAAAGTCCTGCGAGTCTTTGATTGAAAGCGCGACGGTTTCGGGCAAATTCTTATCGCCGATTTTTACGCTTCTGGCTTCCAGACGCAATCTGCCGCCGTGACATTCGGGGCAAGTCGTATAGCCGCGATATTTCGCCAGAAAAACGCGGACGTGGAGTTTATATTTTTTCGTTTCCAGCCATTTGAAAAAGCCGCGCACGCCGCGCCAGCCCGGAGCGCCTTCAAAAATCGCGTTTTTTTGCCAGTCATTTAAATCGGCGAAAGGAACGTGCGTCGGAATCTCACCGTTTCGCGCAAAGCGCATCAGCTCCTTTTGCGCCCAGGCGTATTGCGGGCGCGAGAAAGGCTCGATTGCATTGTCTTCCAAGGACAGATTTTCATCCGGCACGACCAACTCAAAATCAACGTCGGTTGTGTTGCCGAAACCCTGGCAAAGGGGACACGCGCCAAACGGGGAATTAAAGCTGAAAAGACGCGGTTCGGGTTCTTCGTAAATCGTGCCGTCGTATTTGCAGATGAATTTTTCGCTGAAATTCAGAATTTGCGGATTTCCTTCGGCTGTTTGAATTATTGCCGAACCGCTTTCACGAAAACAGATTTCGAGCGAATCAACCAGCCGCTGCCAGATTGATTTATCCGCTTTCAGTCGGTCAATCAAGACGAATGTGTTTTCAAAATCGCTGAAAGGATAATCTTCCGGTTTCTGCAATTCAATGGTTTCGCCGTTCCTGAACAACCGCGTGAAACCTTGTTGCATTAAACTCATTAAATGGGGAATCGGATTTTGTCCTTTGTCCTTTGTTTTTTGTCCTTTGATTTCGTAATCGTGTTGCGCGGGAAAAAGGACGTAAAATCTTGTTCCTTCCGAAAGAGTTTCAAGTATTTCGTCAGCCGAGGATTCGGGTGAATCTTTTTTTACTTCGCGCCCGCATTTATAGCAAATAGTTTGACCGACGCGGGCGAAAAGGAGACGCAGGTAATCGTAAATTTCGGTTTGCGTGGCAACTGTCGAGCGCGGGTTGCGCGTCGAATTTTTTTGCCGGACGGCAATCGCTGGCGCGATTCCGATTATTTCGTCAACGTCGGGTTTGTCCATTCGCTCCAGGAATTGACGCGCATACGCCGAAAGAGATTCGACATATCTTCTTTGACCTTCGGCGTAAATCGTGTCAAAAGCCAAAGAGGATTTTCCCGAACCGGAAACGCCGGTAACGACCGTCATTTTGTTGAGCGGTAAGCTAAAAGAAATGTTTTTTAAATTATGAACCCGCGCCCCGCGCACTTCGATGGATTCTTCCTTGGTCTTAACAGCTTGCATAGATGAAAAATTCGTTCGTAAAGGCAAATGATGATTTTAGCAAATCAAAAAAGGGAAACAAAGCGGGAAAATTCTT
>DATHTS010000607.1:0-7036 GCA_035462935.1 Pyrinomonadaceae bacterium | reverse complement strand
GCGCTTCGTGGAGCAAAGCGAGCGCGGCGGAAATTTTTGCCATTTGCATCAAACTCAGAGTTCCTTCCTGCATTCGCGCGCCGCCGGAAGCGGCAAAAATTACAACCGCGCCGCGTGTTTCCAAAGCTCTTTCAATCAGTCGCGTGATTTTTTCGCCGACTGCCGAACCCATCGAACCGCCGATAAAATTCATATCCATCGCGCCCGCATAAACCAAATGCCCGTTTACCGTCCCTTTGCCCGAAACAATCGCTTCCGGCAAACCGGAAACTTTTTTCGCCTGCTCGATGCGGTCTTTGTAAGGTTTCGTATCCACAAATTCCAGAGGGTCGGCTGAGGTTATATTTTCATCGAGTTTTTCGTAGCCGCTTTCATCAAAGAGCATATCGAGCCGCTCGCGGGCGCCGAGACGAAAGTGATAATCGCAATGCGTGCAAACCTGGAAAGATTCCTTCAACTCGCGTTTGTAAAGCGGGTTGTCGCATTCCGGGCATTTTACAAAGATGCCTTCGGTTTTTACCTTCCGCTCACCTTCGTCGTTTTGACCTTCAATTTTTGGTTTGTTTCTCCGAAACCAAGCCATAATTATTTTTGATTTTAAATTTGCGTTTTGTTAATTGCAAAGTTTAGTTAGGTTAGCACATTGACGGAAATAGCCGCAAAAAGAAGCAAAAAATTTAAACCGCAGGTGAACACAGATAAACGCAGATAAGAATTTTTCAAAATCTGCGTCTATCTGTGTTCACCTGCGATTAATTTTCTTTTGAGTTTTTCCCGCCTTTTTGCGGCTATTATTTTAAAACTTCAAGCATTTCCGCGTGAATCAGCCCGTTGCTCGCGCAAATCGGCGGCGTGTAGATGCTGAACGGCGAATCGTCATAATAAGAAACGCGCCCGCCCGCTTCTTCAATCAAAAGCAAGCCCGCCGCGACATCCCAGGGGTTTAAGCCTTCCTCCCAAAAACCGTCAAAGCGCCCGCAGGAGACATACGCCATATCAATCGCCGCCGAACCGTCGCGCCGGATGCCGCGTGATTTGTAGATAAACTCAACAAAATGCCGCGCAAATTCCTGCCTTTGGGCGACATCGTAAGGAAAACCCGTAACCAAAAGCGCCTCGCTCAAATTTTCCGTATCGGAAACGCGCATCGGCTTATTGTTCAGAGTCGCGCCGCGACCCTTTTCAGCGGCAAACAACTCGTTGCGCGTCGGGTCGAAAGTAACGCCGATGACGATTTCGCCGTCGTGTTCAAGCGCGAGAGTAACGCAAAAACACGGGTAACCGTGCGCGAAATTCGTCGTGCCGTCGAGCGGGTCAATTATCCATTTCCAACGATTTTCGCCTTCAATTACCACAATATTTTCCCCGGTTTCTTCCGCTAAAATCGAATGTTTCGGAAAATAAGAACGGATTCTTTCGATAATCAATTTTTCCGAGGCAAGATCGGCTTCGGTGACAAGATTTATGTTGCCTTTTTTGGAAACGTTGATTTTCCGCCCCGATTTTTCGAGAAGAATTTGACCGGCTTCGCGGGCGGTTTCGATAGCAAAATTGAGCATAAAAATAAATTAACCACAAAGACGCACAGAACACAAAGCTATTTTATTTTTCTTTGTGTTCTGTGCCTCCTTGTGGTGAAACTTTTCTATTTCATAATAGGAATGATTTCAGTCTGAACAGGAGCGGTGATAATCGCATCGTTTTCGGTTACAAAAACATCAATTTCCGAACGGATACCGAATTTTCCTTCCAGATAAATTCCGGGTTCGATGGAAAAAGCGGTGCGCGGAATCAATCGGCGTGAATCGCGCGTTTCGAGATTGTCAATATTCGCGCCGTTACCGTGTCCTTCCTCGCCGATAGAATGCCCGGTGCGATGCAGAAACTGGTCGGCGTAACCTGCTTTTCGGATAACCCCGCGCGCTACGTCATCAACATCTGCGCCTTTGATAACTTTTTTATCCCTGAAAGCCGACCTGACAAAATTAAACGCCGCGTCACGCGCCTCGCGCACGATGTTCCAGATTTTCACGTATTCTTCCGGCACTGTTTCGCCGACGTATCCAACCCAGGTTAAATCAACCGCCGGCGCTTTTGGTTTCTGCAATTTCGTAACCGAATCAATCAAAACCAGATCGCCGCGCTTTATCGCCGAATGACGCTCTTTGGTCGGAAAATAATGCGGCAGAGCGGCGTTTTCATTAACGGCGACGATCATCGGCGAAGGCTGCATTCCTTCTTCCGAGAAACGCTTCATCATAAACTGCTGAACGTCAATTTCCGTCGTCGGGATATTTTCATTCATCCGCCGTTTAATTTCGCCGAAGGTTTCCAATATGATTTTTTGCAGTTTTCCGACCGCTTCTTTGTGCATCGCAAACTGCTCATCCGTCCAGACGGCTTCAAACTGCTGAACCAAATCCGCGCTCGTTTCAACCTTCACACCGAGCGAGCGCACCATTTCAATTGTTCCGGCATCAACGCGGGAAATGTATGGAATATCGTTGTTCGGCGAATACTGCATCGCAATTCGCAGAGCGTTTTTCGGCTTGTTTTGACCGAAAAACGCTCTGCGAATCTGGTCTTGTAGCAGTTGCCATTCGCGGTAAATCAGCTTTGTGCCGGGAAGCGAATCGAGTTTTTCCGGCTCAATCGCGTGAACGATTTTTACCGGCTCGCCTTTTGCCGGAACATAATAAAGCCACCGGCGCGAACCGCTCGCATTATTCGGCAAAAGCAAAATTCTTTTGCTCAAAATATCGCTTCCGCGAAAATCGTAAAACAGCCAGCCGTCAAGATTTTCCTTTTGCAGAGCGGTTTGAATATTCTTAATTCGGGTTTCCAGCTCGGTTTGAGCGGAGACAAAAGTGTGAGAAATTAAAATTAATAAAATTGCAAAAAATCTTTTTTTCATAAAGGTTTATCGAAAATAAATATCAACATAATCGGTTACCGGTTCGCACGGATTGTCCATCTCCTGCAAACGCCAATACTTCCGCTTGCCGGTAATCGCAAACGTCATCTCGCCCTCGCGCAGGCAAGGCTCGCCGCCGTTTATGTGGCTGATTTGAGTTGTAATTTTTCCGTCGAATTTAAATTGCTTCGCGTCAATTCGCGTAATTATGCCGTCAACTTCAACAAAATCCGTGTTCCCGCGCCCCTTTTGCCTGCCTTTCAAATAAAAAACGCCGTTTTTGTTCGTTACGGTTGCCGAGCCGAAATAGTCCCAGCTAATCCACTGCAAGGAAAGCATATGTTTTCCGAGCAGCATATTTTTAGCTTTTGCATCATTGACGACGGTTTTTTCCTGTGCGAAAGACGAAATGACGAAAAGAGAAAGCAATAAAAATCCCGCAGCGATTGTTTTTTTGAAAATTTGTCTCATTTTTTTAGATGTTGTTCGGTTAGCTCCAAGAATTCCCGAACTTGTTTGTCCCAATAAACCCAAGTGTGTCCGCCGGGAAGCTGGCGATATTCGTGCGGAATTTTCTTTTCAAAAAGCAGTGCGGCAAAATCCCGGTTGCTTTTAATCAAAAAATCTTCCGTTCCGCAATCAAGATAAATAAAGGGCTGATTCTTTATCTTGTCGGCAGAAATTTCACGGACGATTTTAAAAATATCGTTTTCTATTCGTACCGTGCTTTCGGGTTTGCCAAAGACGCTCAAAATCGAATTGGCTAGAAAACCTCTCGCGCCAAACTCTTTTTCCGTCCAACCGGCTGCGCCGAGCGCGCCGCTGAACGAACCGACCAGCGCAAATTTTTCGGGATATTTCAAGCCGAATTTTATCGCGCCGAAGCCGCCCATTGAAAGACCCCCGATTGCCTGATTTTCCCGGTTTGCGATTGTGCGAAATTTCCTGTCAATTTCGGGAATCAGCTCCGTTATGATGTAGCTTTCGTATTTATCGTTGGAAACGTTAGTGCTGTCTGTATACCAGCCGTCGCCCCCTTCAGGCATTACAATAATAAAACGATAGTCGGTCGCGTATTCGGAAATTTTTGTTCTGTCCGTCCAATCGTTAAAATGCCCGGTCAAGCCGTGAAGCAGATAAATCACCGGATAACGTTTTTCCTTCTCGGATTTATAGCGAAATGGAAGAATGACGCGATAGGGCATTTCCCGCTTCATCAACCCGCTTTTTAACTGAAGCGTTACAACATCGCTTTGAAAATCGCTTTTTTTCGGATTTAAAGCTGGATTTTCCGGCTGTTTCGATACTTGTCCTAAAACTGAAAGCTGGAATATCAGAACAAGACAAAAATAAAAGGATTTTTTTATCATTTTATGAACTGAAAATATTCTTAAACCAGCCGCCGCTTTGTTCCTCTTTGCCAACAATCTGCGCGAGTTCGCCGGCATCAAGCCAAGCCCCGCCGCATTTATCGCAAACGTCAATTTTGATACTTTCGTAATCGGTTTCCAACAATTTCCCGTCACACCTCGGACATTCAAGCCCGGTATCAACGGTTGGTTCGGACGCAATCTTTGCTTTCATCTTTTCGATAAGCTCTTGTTCTTTGCGGCGGAAATACTCGTTTTCCAAAGCCCGCCCGCGGTCGTCCATCTCAATCGGCATATTTTAATTTTGTTCTCCTTGAAAATAAGAATTTTGATAAAAAATAGCAGACTTTTCCCCTATCTTCAAAATCGTAAAACTTTTATAGCAATTTTAGATTGAGTGAATGGAAAGAGCGGGCGCAAGAGCAACCCTTCCAGACCTGAGAGATGATTTAACTCGAATAATATTTGTCAAACTCATTCCAGATAAAGTATAAAGAGACGAGTCTAATAAATTTGCAGGTCAGGAAGCGAGGGCTCTCGCGCCCGCTTTCTGCTGCATCCATTCAATCTTAATCCGCTCTAGATTTTTCAAAAATTAACCGGGAATGTCGGAAAGATGTATGGATTGACGCGATTCTTTTTCTTCAGCTTGAACCGAACGGATGCGCTGGCGGGCTCTTTTGGCGCGTCGGATTGTGTTGCGGCGTTTGAGATTTGTTCCCACCAAATTGGAAACTTTCTGGAGCGGATGCCACTCAAAATCTTCCAGCGGCTGCACCTCGCTCGAAGCGTCTTTGAGTTCTAAGGTTAAAACGGCAAAGAGGAAAATGATCGAATTAAATATAAAACCGACTAAAATAACCAGCCAGCCGGGAGCAAGCCCGACCTGCGCGCGGTCGAGAAACACTTCCAGCGTCGGCGCGGGATACGGATGCAGGTAAACTTTTAAAGCCCAGCTAAGCGCGAGCAGAATAAAAATCCAGATATAATTTGCCCGCAGACGCCTGCCGACGGCTTCCCATTCGCTAATCGTAAAATGCGGATTTATCAAATCCGAGGAAATGTGATCAGCCCATTCTTTGTCGGGCGGAATCGTCCGGTGCGAGAGCATCGGCGCAAAGTATCCGGTTTCCAAAATCCTCACCCGGTTCGCCCAAACTTCGTAATAACGATAACGCCGCGCTTCCATAAACAGGAAAATCGAGACCAGAATCGAGTTTATCGGAATGGCGAAATGCGGATTTGATGGCGAGCTGAAAACAAAGGAAAGCGTTGCGCCGGCAGTAATTACCGCCCAGTTCGTCGTCGCGTCGAGCCGGTTTCGCCAGATGTTTGAACGCTGAATCTCGCCGCGATAAAAATGCACCATCGCCGTGTTAAATTCAGGAGGCGAAAGTTTTTGGGCTATGGTAACAGGCGGCGTTTGTGGTTTGTAGCTCCGGTTGCGAACTTCTTCGGCGAGTGAGAGAAAATTTGGTTTTTGGTTTTCGGGTTCGTTTTCCGTTTTCTGCTCGTTTTGCCGAATGTCGTCTTTCATAGCGAAGTTTTAAAGACTCGAAAATGAAGCGCGTCCCCAATTCGATACAAACTAAGATTTATCACTTTCGTGTCGCCAATGCAAGGAAAATTCCGAGTAAATATTCAAAAGGATGGATACTGAAAATTACTTCTTCAGCTTGACAGAAGCCGCCGGGAAACCTATATTTTCAGTTTGCGCTTTTGATAAGTTAAAATTCTTTTCGTGGAAAACACGGATGAGTTTTGGATGCGAAAGGCGATTGAAGCCGCCCGGAAAGCGCGGGAATTGAACGAGGTGCCGATTGGCGCGTGTTTGATTGATAAAAACGGCGAACTTATCTCGATTGCAGGCAATCTAACAATTTCCGCCTGCGACCCGACAGCACACGCCGAAATTTTGGTCTTGCGCGAGGCAGCCGCGAAAATCGGCAATTATCGTTTGACCGGAACTAGTCTTTATACGACGATTGAACCTTGCGCGATGTGCGCCGGGGCGTTGGTAAACGCAAGAGTTGAACGGTTGGTTTTCGGAGCGCACGACGAACGATTTGGCGCGGTCGAAACGCTTTTCAGAATTTGCGACAGCAGTTCTTTGAATCATCGGTTGGAAATTACTTCAGGCGTTCTGGCGGAAGAATGCCGCGCTTTGATGCAGGAATTTTTTCGTAAGAAAAGAAACGCCGCGAAATAACGCGCACGCTTGAAATTTTCCGACCACAGACATTAGACTAATTTGCGGAGAGGTGCGAGAGTGGTTGAATCGGACGGTCTCGAAAATCGTTGTGCCCTAACGGGTACCGTGGGTTCGAATCCCACCCTCTCCGCCACTTGAATTTTGGATTTTGGATTTGGGATTTTGGATTGAAGAAATTAAGTTTTGATTTTAATTGATGCGACTTAGTAATAAAAAATCCAAAATCCGCAATCCCAAATCCAAAATCGGAAAGGTGCAGGAGCGGTTGAACTGGCAGCATTGGAAATGCTGTGAACCTCAAAAGGGTTCCGTGGGTTCGAATCCCACCCTTTCCGCCATTTGAGTTTAATTGCAACTCGGATCGGCTTTTTCGCCGTCTAAAAAACGCAATTTTCTTTATGGCTTCAGGCTCCGCACAACGTATGGGTTGTGAACTCCGCTAGACTGGGAACAGAGCAACGGTAGCAATTCCAGCGTGTGTTGCGGGAAAGTCTGAAGCCTCCATTCTTTTAAATTCCAATAAAACAGGTCAGAACCGCT